>JAEWHY010000474.1 GCA_023387555.1 Pseudomonadota bacterium | reverse complement strand
CGACATCCTCTATTCCAACGCGACCTTCCAGTGGGTGCCGGATCATCTCTCGGTGCTCAAGCGGCTGCTCGCGGACCTCAAGCCCGGCGCGGTGCTCGCGGTGCAAATGCCGGACAACACCAACGAGCCCTCGCACGTCTGGATGCGCGAGATCGCCAGAGAGCCGGCCTGGTCCGGCCTGATCCCGCGCAGCGCGCTGGCGCGGGAGGACCTGCCCTCGCCCGAGGATTACTACGATGCGCTCAACCCGCTCTGCGCACGGCTCGATATCTGGCACACCCATTATGAGCACGCCCTTGCCGGTCCGGAGGCGATCACCGAATGGTTCAAGGGGACGGCCCTCCGCCCCTTCGTCGATCCTCTGACCGCGGAGCAGCGCGAGGCGTTCCTCGAAGCCTATACGGCGCGGATCGCGGCCGCCTATCCGGCGCGCTACGACGGCAAGGTCCTGCTGCGCTTCCCGCGCCTGTTCATCGTCGCCTGCCGCAAGGACGCTCCATGAACCTCAAGCTTCCGCTGCTGGGCACGCTGCCGTCGCGCCCCGGCTGCGAGGTCAAAGGCCGTTGCGAAGCCCTGTTCGTCGAGACCGAACCCCATCCGGAAACGCGCGCGGTCGAGAACATCGACCTCGATCTCGAAGGCATTCCGGGTACGCGGCATTACGGCTTCGTCCGCAAGGCCGGCCCGCGCGAGCCCTGGTACAAGCGCGGCATGCCGATGCGTTCGGGGCGGCAGATCACCATCGTGTCCCGCGAGGAACTCGCCGCGATCTCAGCCGCCATGCAGGTCGAAGCGATCGCGCCGGAATGGATCGGCGCCAACATCGTGACCTCGGGCATCCCGCACCTCACGTTGCTGCCGGCCGGCAGCCGAATCGTGTTCGCGGACGCGACCCTGGTGGTGGAAGCGCCGAATGCCCCCTGCCGGATCGCCGGCAGGGCCATTGCCCGGCATCTCACGCCGGACGCAGCCTCGGGCGGCCTCGATCTCGCCTTCCCGGCGAGGGCGAAAGGGTTGCGCGGCCTCGTCGCGACGGTCGAGCGGGCCGGCACGATCCGCGCCGGCGAGACCATCGCGGTCAAGGTCCCGCCGCAAATCTTGTGGCAGGCTGACTGACCCCACGCCAATCCAGAGAGGCGGAATGATCCGAGCCATCCTCCTCGCCCTGAGCGTCATGCTTGCGGCGATGACCGCAGCGCATGCGCAGAGCGAAGCCGAGTTCCAGCAATTCATCCGATCTCTTTGGCCGGAGGCCCAGAAACTCGGGGTCTCACGCGCGACCTTCGAGGAGGCAACGCGCGGATTGAAACCGGACCTGTCCCTGCCCGACCTCGTGCTGCCCGGAAAAGCCAAGGTCGTCCCCCGCGGTCAGCCCGAATTCGAGCGCACCCCGGCGCAATATCTGTCTGAGACCTCGCTCGCCCGGCTGACCGAGCAGGGCCGCAGGCTGGCCGCCGAGCACCGCACGACGCTTGCCGCAATCGAGCGGCGTTTCGGCGTGCCGCCCGCGGTGATCCTCGCGATCTGGGGCCGCGAGACCAATTTCGGCAAGTTCAAGCTGCCGCATAACGCCATCGAAGTGCTGGCGACACAGGCCTGGCTGGGACGCCGAAAGGAGATGTTCCGCGGCGAATTCCTGCTGGCGCTGAAAATCCTCGAAGAGCAGCACGTCGCGCGCCCTGCGATGAAAGCGTCCTGGGCCGGCGCCATGGGCCATACCCAGTTCCTGCCGACCGACTTCTTCAGATACGGGGTCGATCAGGACGGCGACGGCCACCGCGACATCTGGAACTCGATCCCGGACGCGCTCGCCTCGGCCGCCAGCCAGTTGCTCGCCAAGGGCTGGGACAAAGGCAAACGCTGGGGCTTCGAGGTGAAGCGGCCGGCGCAGGTCGATTGCTCGATCGCGGAGCCTGAGACCAAACTGACCGTCGCGGAATGGATAAAGCGCGGCTACGCACCCCTGACGCACAAGCCGACCCGCGAGGAGCTCGGGGACGAGGCGTCACTGTTTCTTCCGGCCGGACTGAACGGCCCCGCCTTCCTCACCCTGAACAATTTCTATGTCTTCAAGGCCTATAATTTCGCGGATCTCTACGCCCTGTTCGTTGGCAATCTGGCGGATCGCATCGCCGGCGGCGGGGCGTTCGCGACGCCCTGGGGCAAGATCGAACAGGCGCGCTCCGATCAGATCGAGGCGATCCAGCGCCATCTGACGCAGGCCGGTTTTTATCGCGACAAGATCGACGGCAAGGCCGGAATGAAGACCCGCGCCGCGCTCGGCGCCTGGCAGAAAGCCAATGGCGTGACGCTGGACTGCTGGCCATCCCGGACCCTCGCGGAACGAATGTCCGCGCGGCGTTAGAAAAGCGAGATCCGGCGCAAAGAAAAAGCCCGGCGGATTGGACCGCCGGGCTTTCGAAAATCAGGCTTTTCGCCAATCAGCAAACCTGGACGCGGCGAACGCGCCACGCATAGCCATCCCACCAGCGCTGCTTCACCCAGCGGCAGGCCGGGCCGTAATAGACCGGAGCCGGAGCGTAATAAGGCGGCGGGGGCGGCGGCGGCGCGTAGTAATACGGTGCGGCCGCTCCGGCGATGATCGCGCCGGCAGCGATGCCACCGAGCACGCCAGCAGCAACAGCACCGCCACGCCAATGGGCGTCGGCATTACTGGGAGCGGCAACCATCGAACCCGCGATCGTCACCGCGGCGACGAGCGCGATGAAAAGCTTCCTCATGCATGTTCTCCTATAGGGGGCGCGCTGGAAAACCAGCGAGACTCGCCAGTGCGAGCCTGGAAACTAGCGCCGAAAACTTACACACTCGTAGTGTCGCCAGCCAATTTGTCGCAAATTTGATCGCGCTGTGGCGCAACGATTTTGCCCACAGGGTTAGCAATTCGAAAAAGCGTGGCGCCCGGATCGCCCGGCGTCCGGATCGCTCGGCGGCAAATCACTCAGTGACAGACGCGCAGCTTGCGCCAGCTCCGGCGATAGCCGTCCCACACGCGCTGCTGCCAGATCACGCAGCCCGGCGGCGGACCGAGCGGCCGCACATAGGCCGCGGGCACAGGATAATAGGGATCGACGCGCCCGTAGGGCCAACCCATGACTTCGGCCGCCGACATGCCGCCGATGATGCCGGAAGTGCGCCAGTGTCGGGCCTCCGCCTTCGTCGAGCCCGCGACTGCGACAACGGCGAGGGCGGCAACGCCCAGGGCGACCGTCAGACAACGGTTGGTGACGAAACGTCCCATCACATCTCCTCTCCCCCGGACGGGGCGAAAATCAACACGCTTTCAGGGTCACGCGCCGCTGAGAACCGGCTGCGAGCATGGACGTTCCCTATCGCCGGAGCAAGGCCCACAGTTTCCGCACAGCGGCCGGCGGCTTGCGGCTCGCCGTCTGGATGTGGAAAGCCGGGAGGCCCGCCGCGGCCGTGCGGGACGCCGGAGCGGTGGTATCGACCGTGACGCGCTTGCGGGCAGCCTTGGGTTTGCCGCCGCGCGCTGACGCGGCCTTCTTTGCCGCGAGCGGCGACCGGCGCATCGACGGGCCAGTCTGACGCACGAGCTGGCGGCCAACCTGATCCAGAAACAGCTTCTCGCGCTCATGCGTCAGCTTCGCGATCGCCTGCGCCAGCGGCAGCCAGCGCACCGCGCGCACATCGTGCATCAGCTTTGCCACTGGCTGGGGGCTGGCCTCCATGCGCCAGAACTTGACGGTCTTCGACCCGCCGGCCGACTGGTACACCAGCGAGCCGAGGAATTCGTGCACCTCGACGTCGTGACCGGTCTCCTCGATCACCTCGCGCCTGGCGGCCGCGATTGCAGTTTCGTCGCGATTGAGCTTTCCTTTGGGGAGCACCCAGCTCTTCTGGCGTCGCAGCCGAACCACCGCGAACAGCGGCCGCACGCCGCCTCTCATGACGATCCCGCCGGCGGCTTCAATCGGCAACCGCTTCGGCTTGGTTCTTTTCTTTCTCATCGAGCTTACCGTGTCGCCGAATCTTGACGAGCGCACGACACTATACCCCGATGCGCAGCGGACGCCCGGCTCATCCGCTGCGGTAGCGCGTTGTGAAGCTGCTACTTCCAGCCGGCTTCTTTCTCGCATGCGACCCGCGCCCTGGGATTGGCTTTCTCCCACTGCGTGATGGTGCGGGTCTCGTTGTCATCCATCTTTTCGTTCATGCAGATGCAATAGGCACGGACGATGGCCGGCGTAGCGCCGGGCTCGCCCTTGTTGTCGGAAATGCATTGGTTCACCCACTTCAGATCGTCGGACGTCATCTGTGCCGACGCAGCATGGGACAGAGTCATGACTGCAATCGCCGCCAGGACAGAAGCCAGGCTCTTCATGAGATGCTCCAGGGAAACGGACGCGGCAATGCGTCCGGCCGCGATCCTATCGCGACCTGCGCCCCAGCGTATGAACCAACGTTCATAAACAGCCGGCGGCCGGGCCTATCCTCCAGACGATGGTCTAACCCGAGCCGTTATTGAGGCTTGATCCCGGCTTCCTTGATGATCGGCCACCATTTGTCGATTTCGGCCTGATGGAAGGCCGCCAGCGCTTCCGGGGTCTGCTGTTCGACCGGAAAGATCTCCTGCGCGATCTTGGTCAGCCGCTCTCGGGTCGCCGGATCGGCCAGCGCCTTGACCAGCGCATCGTTGAGCTTGGCGACGATCTCCTTCGGCGTTCCCTTCGGGGCCCAGAACGCGTGCCAGAATGAAAAATAGAAGCCGGGCAATCCGGCTTCATCGGTCGTCGGAATGTCCGGCGCCACCGGGATGCGCGACTTGGACGTCACCGCATAGGCCTTGATGTTGCCCCCGCTGATCTGCGGCATCGAGACCGCCGGCGTATCGAGCATGACGTCGAGCTGGCCGGCGACCAGATCCTGCATCGACTGACCCGCGCCGCGATACGGGACCATCGTGTATTTCGCGCCGATCGCATTCTGGAACATCAGCCCGCCGACATGGCTCGGTGTCCCGACACCCGAATTGCCCTGCGAAGCCTTGTCCTGGTTTGCCTTGAGCCAGGCGATAAGATCCTAGAGGTTGTCGGCCGGCATGGTCTTTCGCGCCACGATCAGGAACGGCTGGGTCGAGATCAGACCGACGGGTTCGAAATCCTTCTGCAGATCGAAATGCAGCGGATAGATCGCACCGCTCGCGACATTCGTCCCCCATTGCCCGATGCCGATGGTGTATCCATCGGGCGCCGAGCGTGCGACGCGGCCGACGCCGATGGTGCCGCCTGCGCCGGTCGTATTCTCGACCACAATCGTTGCGCCGAGAACGTTGCGCATGCTTTCCGCCATGATCCGCGCGATCACATCGGTCGAACCGCCGACACCCAGCGGCACGACGAGTGTGATGGGACGGGATGGATAGCCTTGCGCCTGCGCGCTGGACATCAGCATCGCCGCGCCAAGCGCAGCGAACAGAAACCGTAACATGGACGTTGCTCCCGAATATTTTCGGGAAGCCTAGCACGGAACGGTTGCAGCGAAACAAGCCGGCACGCGGCAAAACGCCGGTGCGGCGCTCAGCCGTTGTCTTTCACGATGGCAAATGTGTCCACCAGACCGCCAGCAGCCCGATGACCGCAACGATCACGACCGGCGCTGTTGTCAGCGTCCATTTGCTGCCCAGCGGATGAAGCCGGCCGCAATAATAACAGCGCTGAAACTTGGCGAGGATCGGTTCGTCCGGCGCGATCGGCGAACCGCAGGACCGGCACTCGGCACTCGAACAGGTCATGTGACAGTTTCCGGATACGCAGCCTGCGGCCGCACAGCCACAAGCACAATTCCGATATCCGAAATTTACGAAGGTCAGTTTGAGAATGCGTTAACCGACAGTGCCCGGTCCGCCATTGCCGTCGGATTGTTCAATCTCGCCCCTGCTCTGCAGCCAGACCGCCAGCAGCCAGCAGCCCATGGCCCAGGCGGCGCCGGCACACCATCCGGCCAGCACATCGGTCGGCCAATGCACGCCGAGGTAAACGCGGCTTCCACCGATCAGGAGCGTCAGGAGAATCGCGACCGCGATCACATACGCCTTGAGCCGGTTGCGGCTCTGGATTCGCGCCAGCAAGGCGCCGAGCGTCAGATAGGTCACCGCGGACAGCATCGCATGCCCGCTCGGGAAACTCGCGGTGTGCACTTCGACCAGATGCGCAACAAGCTCCGGACGCGGCCGCGCGAACAGATGCTTCAGCGCTTCGCTGAGAACAACGCCGCCGCAGATCGCAACCAGGACGAAAGCCGCCGTCGCCCGCTTTCTGTCGATCAGCAGATAGCCCACCGTGATCAGCGTCACCGCGCTTACCACCGTGAAGCTACCGAGGCTGGTGATGTCCTGCATGACAAGCTCGAGCCAGGCCGGTCCGATCGGATCGGCGAGATCGAGCGGATTGCGCAGCGCCCGCAGGATCGTTTCGTCGAAGGCATGCGTCTGGCCGCCGACGACCTCGTCGGCGATCTTGCCGAAGGCCGCAAGCATGGCCGCGATCAGCGCCAGAATCCCGAAGGGCGCAAGCTCGCGCCATGAGCGCGTGCGCAATGAGGTGATGAGGGTCGAGACGGTTCGCAACGGCATGTTGGGGCCCAAAAAACCAGCTTCGGCCGGCCGGCGCAACACTCTCTCTTAAGATTCGGCCGCAACCGCGAATCGCGGGCTCGATTCGTTCCATGCGAACAGAAGCGAACGCGGTATCAGATTGAAACGCGCGGCTGCGATGCCTATGCGGCGCGCGCCTGCCGCGTATCGATCGGGCAGGCCTGATACGCGGCATCGATCGCAACGGGCGCACCCTTGAGCGGGAATTCAACCGTGCTGGTGCCGGCGACATGCGACATGACGCGCACATACAGGGTGTTCGACTGGCGCAATTGTTCGACGAAGCGCGCAACCTCGTTGCGATCTTCGATGAGGGCCACCTTGAACGTATGCAGGAACCTTGCCTGCGCATCG
>JAEWHY010000462.1 GCA_023387555.1 Pseudomonadota bacterium | reverse complement strand
GCGGCCTCATACAAGCAACCGGACGTGAGCAGCCCGAACGGCGCGCCTGCGGAAGGCGGCGATATGATCGACCTTCAGACCATCGTCGGATTTCTCCGCCGCAGGGCGCTGACCATTGCGGCCGTTGTCGCGGTTTCGGTGCTTGCGGGGCTTCTCTACGCGATAACCGCGACGCCGCTCTACACCGCCACGGCGACCGTTCTTGTCGACAACAGCAGCATCAAGTCGCTGCGCGATCAGGCGCCGACGTCGGATGCGCCGGTCTCGGTCACCATCGACAGTCAGGTGGAGATCATCAAGTCGGAACGCGTGCTGCATCGCGCGGTCAAGCAACTCAATCTCGCGAGCGAGCCGGAATTCCAGAAGCCGCTGGGTCTCCTGACAAAGCTGAAGAACGCGGTGAGTGCCATCGTCGCCCCGGACGAGGTGACGCACCCGGAGCCGGTGGATGAGGAGTCCCTGGTCGACTGGATGCGCGGCGACCTCGATGTGAAGCGCGTCGGTCTGACCAATGTGATCGAAATCAAGTTCACCTCGCGCAATCCGGAACAATCGGCACACGTCGCGAACGCCATCGCCGACGCCTATCTGGCCGATATTCACGAAGCCAAATACGAGATGGGGCGCCGCGCCGGCGCCTGGCTTGAGGATCGCCTCAAACAGCTTGCGCAGCAGACTTCAGAGTCCGACAAGGCGGTCCAGAAATTCAAGACCGAGCACAATATCATCAGCACCGGGCGCGGCGGCCTGCTCAACGAGCAGCAGATCGGCGAGATCAGCAGCCAGATTATCCTCGCGCGCGCTCAGGTCGCCGAAGCGAAGGCGCGCTGGGATCGTGTCGAGGAAATCCTGAAGGGCGATGCGAGCGATGCGACCGTGACCGAGTCGCTCCGCAACGACGTCATCGTGCGCCTGCGGCAGCAATATCTGGAAGTGGCGCGGCGCGAGGCTGAATTGTCGGCCCGATACGGCGCCAATCACATGGCCGCCGTCACGCTGCGGACCGAGAAGCGGCAGCTCCTCGACAACATCAAGGACGAGCTGCGGCGCATCGCGCAGAGCTACAAGAGCGATTACGAGATCGCGAAGCTGCGGGAAACCACCCTGCAGAACAGCCTCGACGCCGTGGTGTCGGAGACGCGGACGACCAACCAGGCGCAGGTCAAGCTGCGTGATCTCGAGAGCGCGGTTCAGACCTCGCGCGAGGTGCAGGAAAACTTCCTGAAAAAATACATGGAGATCGCGCAGTCCTTCCCGGTCACCGAGGCGCGCGTGATTTCGCCGGCCAAGACCCCGCGCTACAAGAGTTCGCCGATGGCGAAACGGATCGCAGCCGGAACCGCCGCTCTTGGTCTCGTGCTCGGGCTGGTTCTCGCGCTTGGGCTCGAGGCGATGGACACCACGTTCCGCACGCCGGCGCAGGTCGAGAGCGTGCTGGGCTACCGCGCGCTGGGCGTCCTGCCCGATGTCGGCACTCCGAAACTTCCGTATCGTTCGCTGCATGGCGATGCGCTTGCGCGCGCCGGCCCCCAGGGCAGACGCGTCCTTGGCGAGGATCTCGGATCGCTGCGCCATGCCGTGCAACATCCGCTTTCGCAATTCGCCGAGACATTGCGCCACGTCAAGCTCGAGGCCAGCGCCAATCCGCTCGGTGCCCGCGAGGGCAAGGTGATCGGCTTCTGTTCGACAAGGCCGGGCGAGGGCAAGAGCTTTGTCGCCGCGAATTTCGCCGAACTCGTTGCCGATTCCGGTCAGCGCTGCATTCTGGTGGACTGCGATCTGCGCTATCCGGCGCTCACCTACATGCTGAGCCCAGAAGCGGATGCCGGCCTCGCCGATGTCGCCAAGGGGCGTGTCGCGCTGGACCGCGCCATCTGGACCGACGCGCTGACCAGGATGTCGTTCCTTCCGGCCGCATCCCAGCAGCAGACGCATCATCCGCATGAACTCTTCGCCTCGGAGGGGCTCGCGGTCGCAGTCGAGGAACTCCGCAAGCAATACGACTACGTGGTGCTCGATCTTCCTCCCGCCGTGCCGTTCGCGGACGTACGCGCCATGACACAGGTCGTGGATGCATTCGTGTTCGTCATCGAATGGGGCGCGACCGGCCGCGACAAGGTCGTGTCCGCGTTGCGCGCCGCGCCGGGCATCCGGGAAAAGCTGCTCGGCTGTCTCCTGAACAAGGCCGATGTGGCCAAGCTGAGCCGCTATGCCCGCAACGACGACAGCGATTACTACGTTCGCTATCGCGCCGGTCATGGCCACAGGCCGGGCCTGCGCGGATGAGCCGCCGCGTGTTCCGTAAGCGTGCCGTGTTGTCGCGACGGTGCTGCCGGCGATGAGCGATACCGTCCTCGTCAATCACCTGCTCGAGCCGCCGAACCTGATTTCGGGAATCTCGCGCTATCTGTTTGCCCTGCTCGAAGAGCTGGCGCAGTCGCGGCGCTATCGCTACGTGCTCGCCACCACCTGGTCCGCGGAGAAGCTGCCGGATTCGCTACGGTCGTCGGCGATCGAGGTGCGGACGTTGCCGTACCGGCCGAAGACGCCGGTCAATGTGATGCGCCAGATCGGGATCGTCTCGCGCCTGATGCGCGAAGCCGGGGCCGCGCTCGAGTTTAACTGCAATCCGGTCGGCTGTTTCGTTGGCGGCTGGCCGCGCGTCATCACCGTGCACGATCTCTATATGGAGACCATGCCGGAAGCCTATCCACTCCGGCATCGTCTGTGGTGGCGTGCGCTGTTCCCGCTCAGTCTGCGCGCCGCCTCGGCGGTGATCTGCGTCTCGCAAAGTACGCGGCGCGATGTGGAACAGCGTTATGCCTTCGCGCGTGACAAGCTGGTCGTGGTCCATGAGGCGCCGATCATTTCGGCCCAAGCACAGGGTATGGCATCGCCGGGCCATTTCGAGGCGCCCTACGGGGTCTTCGTCGGCAATGTGTCGCCCAACAAGAATGTCGCGGTCCTGCTCGAGGCGCTCAAGCTGCTGCAGGCCGAAGGCCGCGCGCCGATCGTGTATCATGTCGGGCGCGACTCTGCCGGTCTCCTCGCTGAAGCCGAGCAGCGCCTCGGGGCCGGCGGTCTGATCCGCAAGGCCGGCACCGTGTCGGATGCCGAATTGATCGCCGCCTACCGCGGTGCGACCTGTTTCATCAATACATCGCTGAACGAGGGCTTCTGCCTTCCCGTCGTAGAGGCGCAGTCGCTCGGTGCGCCGGTGATCTGTGCCGATATTCCGGTGCTGCGCGAGGTCACGGGAGACGGCGCCATGTTCTTTCCGCCGCGCGATGCGGGTGCGCTCGCCGCGCGCATCAAGTCGATCTTTGCCGATGCCGCCTTGCAGCAGCAAATGGCAAAGGTGAGTTCCGACAATGCCGCGCGCTTTTCCTGGCGCAAGGCGGCGGGGGAAACCGAGGACGTCTTTGCCGCAGCCCTTGCGAAAAGGAGCAGCCAGCAAGGCGCGAAGGTGGGGCAGGCGATCGGAGCGTTCGGTGACCAATAATCTCAAGTCCGGCCGCGCGCGGCTTCGTATCGACCATGCGCATATGTGGCGTCGCGCAACCGGAATCGAACGCATCACCTGGGAATTGTTCAGTCCGTCCGTGCTGGCGCCGCTGCCGGTGGAGACGGTTGAGGCGTCGGGAGGGCGTCTCGGTGTCGTGCTGGCGCAGAATGTGAAGCTGCCGCTTGAGGCGCTGCGGCATCGGCGCGATGTGTTCGTGTTTCCCGGCTTCCCGCCGTCGCCGTGGTTCTCCGTGGCATGTCGTGATCGCACGGTGATGTATGTCCACGACGTCTTCCTTTTGACGCGGCGGTCGGAGCTGAATGCGGCCGGACGCTTCTACTTCGCGCCGCTGTTTGCGCTCGCGCTGCGCTCGCTGAAATATTTTCTGGTCAATTCGGAGTATACCGCGTCGACGCTCCGCCCGTTCTGCCGGCGCGATGCCAGGATCATGCTGTGCCGTCCGACGGTGCGCAATGTCTTCGGTCTGGGAGCCGGCGATCGTGTGGCGCGCGACAGCGCGCCCTCGGCCCTGACCGTGACCGCGATCGGCACCATCGAGCCGCGCAAGAATTTCCGTGCAGCCGCGGCGGTGTGCGAGGCGATGGCGAAGCGGCTCGG
>JAEWHY010000407.1 GCA_023387555.1 Pseudomonadota bacterium | reverse complement strand
CAAATCCGGACATGATTGCTCCCTCGAAACTGAAAACGCATGCACGCGGGACCGCGACAGACGTCGCGCGCCCGGTGCGACACTCAGCGCCCGCCCGCCTGCTCTCGCCCAGCCGCCAATGTCCTGGCCGCTTTCATCACCGCCTCGACAATGCTGATGTAGCCCGTGCAGCGGCACAAATTGGATGAGATCGCCTCGCGCACCTCTTCCTCGGTCGGATCAGGATTCTCATCAAGGAAAGCCGTCACCGTCATCAACATGCCCGGCGTGCAAAAGCCGCACTGCAAGGCATGCGCATCGGAAAATGCCTGCTGAACCGCATTCAGACGCTCACCATCAGCCAAACCTTCGACGGTGCGCACATCGCAACCATCGAGCTGAACGGCGAAGAGCAGGCATGATCGGATGGCTACGCCATCGACCTGGATCGTACAGGCCCCGCACACCCCATGCTCACACCCGAGATGCGTTCCCGTGTAGCGCAGCTCATTGCGCAGGAAATCACCCGCGGTGACGCGGGGCTCGGCTTCCCCCTCATGCGGCACGCCATTGACGCGGAGTCGAATTGCAGTCTTGGCCATCCTGTTCCTCAGAGCTTTCCGGATACCAGCGTCAGAGCGCGGACAATGAGCCCTTCCGCGACCTCGCGGCGATACTCGGCGGAGGCGTGAATGTCGTCCGGCGGCGCGAGTTCATGCGCCACTGCGCGGCCGACCTCTTCGAAGAGCGGGCGTGCGAGTTTGCGGCCCATCATCAATTTCGCGGTCTGGCTGGCCTCGACGGGCACCATGTCCACACCGCCGAGCGCCAACGCTACCTCGTCGACTTCTCCGGACTGAGCAAGGCCGATCTGCACGGCCACCGAAACCAGCGCAAAATCGCCGTGCCGGCGGCTGACCTCCAGGAACGCAGCCGCAGCGTTTTTGCGGATCTTCGGAAGTCGAATCTCCACCAGGATCTCGTCCGGCATCAGCGCCGTCGTGAGCAGCGACGTGAAGAAGTCGCGCGCCGGCACAGTCCTTTTGCCGCACGCACTGAGCAGGATCATTTCCGCTCCGAGCGCCATCGCCACGGTGGGCCATTCGGCAGAGGGATCGGCGTGCGAAAGGCTGCCGCCCGCAGTCCCGCGATTTCTTATCACCGGATGCGCAACCAGACGGATCGCCTGAGCGAGTAGCGGGCAATGCGTACTGACCAGCTCGGACCGTTCAATGTCGCGATGCCGTGTCATCGCACCGATCCGCAACAAGTCGCCGTCGTCGCGAATGTAATTCAGACCCTCGATGCGGTTCAGGTCGATCAGCGCCGACGGTTGCGCCATCCGGAACGCCATGATCGGAACCAGAGTCTGCCCGCCGGCGAGCACTTTCGCGGACTCACCGGCATTTGCCAGCAGTTCGACCGCCTCTTCAATGGACGTCGGCCTGAAATAATCGAATGCAGCCGTCTTCATGATCGCTGTTTTGCCCGAATAAGAGACCGCAGCCGATCGTGCGAGAGCGGCAGTGACGTGATTTCCACACCGAGCGGACTGAGTGCGTCGGAAACGGCGTTGGCCAGCACAGCCGCCGTCGGCACGATGCCGGCTTCGCCCGCGCCCTTTGCGCCGAGCGGGTTGGTCGGCGACTTCGCTTCCTCGAGTATTTCGACGATAAACTGGTCCGGCATTTCGCTTGCGGTCGGGACCAGATAATCCGCGAAGGTCGTGGTGAGCAATTGGCCCTGGTCGTCATGCACCAGCTCTTCGAGGAGCGCCCCGCCGATGCCCTGGGCCGCCGCACCAACAAGCTGTCCCTTGACGATCCCCGGATGGATTACGGTGCCGACGTCCGAGACGATGACGTATTTCAGAATACGCACGGCTCCCGTCAGCACATCGACTTCGACCAGCGCGGCGGCACTCCCGAACGGGAAGGTCGCGTTCGACTGCTCGAACGTGAAGAACGCCTCGAGCTCGCCCATGTTGCTGTCCGGCGCGTGCACGAGGCGCGCAATGTCGGCGAAGCTCAATCGCTTTGCCGGATCGGCGGTCACCCAGACTTCGCTGTCGGCCGCGCTCAGATCGGCGCTGCGAACGCCAAGCCGCACGGACGCGACGTCGAGCAGCTTCTGCCGGAACAGACGCCCGGCGCCCAGAACGGCACTGCCGCCCATCACGGCGGCCCGGCTCGCCCAGGAGCCAACTCCGACACCCAGAAGATCGGTATCGCCGGGACAGAGCGCGACGTTGTCGTAGTTCGCACCGGTGGCCTCGGCCGCAACCTGAGCCAGCGTCGTCTGCGTGCCCTGCCCGATGGTCGAGACGCCGACGCGAACCTGCACATTTCCGTCTCTACCGAGCTGGATGTGGGCATGCTCGCGCTCGCCCATACCGCTCGGCTCGACGAACGACGCCAGCCCGATCCCGACGTAACGCCCCTGCTCGCGCATTTCGCGCTGGAATTTGCGCGCCTCTTCGTAATTCAGCTTTTCGAGCGCGCGATCGAGGACACGCGGATAGTTGCCGCCGTCGAAAACCACCTCGTGGCCGTATTCGTGCGTACCCGTCGCGTAAGGCATCGCCTCAGGAGGGACCATGTTGATCTTGCGGACCTGTGCAGGGTCGAGGCCGAGCGTCTGCGCAATCAGGTCGAGCGTTCGCTCGCGCACGAATGAAGACTCGAACTGGCCCGGGCCGCGGTACGAACCATGAGGTGTCTTGTTCGTTAGGACGCATTCGAGACGGATATCGAATGCCGGAAACCGGTAAGGGCCGGATAGACCAGTCACGGTATGCGTTGGCGCAACGAAACCATTCGGCCGGACGTATGCACCCATGTCGATGAGCGCGCGGTCGCGGAACGCCAGGATGCGACCTTGCTCGTCGAACCCGACGTCGACGTCGTGCCACTGCTGGCGCGAATGATTCATCGCAAGAAAGTGCTCTTGCCGATCCTCGATCCAGCGGATCGGCCGACGCAGTTGCATCACCGCCCAAGGGATCAGGAAATCCTCGGGGAAGAACTCTCCCCGGAACCCGAACGCCCCGCCGACATCCGGCTCCAGGCAGCGTATCTGCTCTTCCGGCATATTCAGCAGCCGCGCGAGCGTGCCGCGGGTCCGATGAATCACCTTCGTCGGTCCCCAGACCGTGAGGACCTCGGTCGACGGGTCGATATAGGCGACCAGACCTCTGGTCTCCATCGGGACGCCGGTATGGCGATGCGTCGCGAAGGATTTCGTCAGCCGCCGCGGTGCATTTTGCAACGCCGTTTCGACATCGCCGCGCGATGCGGTCAGCGCGTCGGCGACATTGCTGCCCGCAGCCTCGTGCACCAGGACCTGCTCCGACTGCCGGCTCTGACGCGCGTCAACCAGCACATCAATCGGCTCGATCTCGACCTCGATCAGTTCGAGCGCATCTTCGGCCGCGTAGCGGTCCTCGGCGATGACGATGGCCAGGGGCTCACCGACATAGCGCACTTTCTCGGCCGCAATGGGGCGCTGGAAGTAGCGCTCGAGCTCAGGCCTTGGCACGAAAGTGGTCGGCATGCTGCCGACCGGACCGATGTCTTCGGCGCTGAAAACCGCGATCACGCCCTTCGCATTCCTGGCGGCCGACAGATCCAGCTTCTTGACCCGGCCATGCGCCACCGGACTTCGGAAGATTGCGGCCTCCAGGGCGTCGCAGACATAGACGTCCGCAACGAAACACCCCTCGCCTCTTAGTAAACGCGCATCTTCTTTTCGAGGAAGAGAGCGACCGATATAGACTGTCAAAGCAGCATTCCCTTGAGCTTTGCGAGACCGTGCTAGCGTCCGCTGATGGACGACGGCCTTCGGCTGCAGAGAACAACGTCCCTCAGCACTGAAACCGCAATTTCGCCGATGCGGAACATCGCCAGGCTCAACCCCACGAGACCTTCCCGGCCATGCCGGCAGCCTCGCGCGCGACGAGAGCACCGATCTCGTCCTCCTTCCCCGCAAGGCGCTGTGTCGGACCGCCTACGCAGAAGAAATAGCCTTCGCCGTCCATGCGCAACGCGGCCGCAATGGACGTGATCTCCGGACGATTTTCGCCGATCGCTACATGCCAGCCACGCGCGATTCCCTGTTCCACGGCTTGATCGAGGTCCTCGACCGAAACCAGCGTGCGCGGCGAGATCATTGGACGGTTCAGCCGCGCGACGAACTCCCGACGATCGTCGGGGGGCATCAATGACAGCACCGCTCTGCCGGAGGCACTGTTGTGAATCATCTTGCGCTGACCTGTGTGCGCGGCAAAGCGAACCGCATGCTCCGCTTCCTTGACATCGAGGTAGATCACCTCAGTGCCATCGAGCTTGCCGAACATGACGGTTTCGCCGGTCGCATCGCGCAGCGCCTGCAAGTGCGGCTGAGCAAGGATCAACACCGGATCGCCACGCAAAATGCCGTCGCCAAGGACCCGCATCCGCGACGTCGGGTAATAGCCGCTTCGTTTACCGAGCGAGTAGACGTAGCCCTCTCGCCGCAGCGTCTCCATCAACGCGAAGCAACTCGACTTCGGTAGTTCGAGCCGCTCTGCCAATTCGGTCAGCGTTGCCGGTTTGGCGGTCGCCGCGAAAAGTTCGAAGATCGCAAGCACGCGCAACGCGCTTTTCACGCCAGCACCGCCGTCGGCGCTGCCGGCCGTTGAAGACGACGATGTGACCCGGGATTTGGCCATGACGGAGAGCACTTCTATGTGTTCACATATCCGAACAAGCGTTCTGTGATATGATCAAATTAGTCATGCTGGCATGCTTCGTCAATAAGTTCGCCGCGCGCTGCGCTTCGCTCGGAGCAGTAATTCAGAAGCATTGCCTGCTTCCGGCCAAGTGAACAGCGCACTGATCGAACCAAGATCAATCGCGGAGTCTAACGAAAGCGAATTCAGCACAGGATGCGTGAAGCCCGCGAGGCGCTGGACCCTCGGAGTGGCGCATCCGACATATCTTACGCCTCCTCCAGACAGCTTTCCGTCACTGCCTAATTGAGCGCACGCACCATCCACAGTGAAAGCGCCGGGAAAGCCACCAAGATCACGAGGCGCACCAGATCGGCGGCCACAAACGGCAGGATGCCCTTGTAGGTCGTTGTGATCGGCACGCCATCCGCAACCTTGTTGACGACGAAGACGTTCATTCCGACCGGTGGCGCAATCAATCCGATGCCACATACCACAAGCACCAGGATGCCGAACCAGATGCCGATATCATCGCGCGGCATGCCAAAATCCAGCGACAGCACGATCGGTGCGAACAACGGCAAGGTCAGGAGCAGCATCGCCAACTCGTCCATGACCGCGCCCAGCAGCACATAAATCGAGAGGATCGCGATCAGCACCATGATCGGCGCAAGATTCGCATCATTGATCATCTGCGCGACGAGCATCGGCATGCGTGTCAGCGCCAGAAAAGACCCGAACACCTCGGCCCCAAGCAGAATGAGGAAGATCATGCCGGTGGTCTGCCCGGTCCGGATCAGGGAGGTCGAAATGTCATTCCAGCCAAGCTTGCGCTGCGCCACGCCCGCGACCAGCATCGCGATCGCACCGACGGCTGCACCTTCCGTGGGCGTAAATACGCCACCATAGATGCCACCCAGGACGATCACGCCGATGCCCAGAACAGGGATCAGGACGGGAGGCGTAAAGGCGATCAGCGACGCGAGGACGAACAGGAGAACAACAAATCCGATCCCCGCATACCCGACCGCCCAGGTGCCGACGGCCGCCACGGCAAGGAGCAAGCCGAGCCACATCTGCAGGCGATGCGACTTCTGTACCGGCACCTGCTCCGCGGGCGGCAGGTCGGGCATGAGCGCAGGATTGCGGCGCACCAGGATTGCGATCGTGATGCAGTAGAACAATGCGGCCAAGAGACCGGGGATCAGCGCGGCCTGGAAAAGCTTGGCAATGTTCTGCTCAACGATGATCCCGTAGAGCACAAGAATGACCGAGGGCGGAACCAGGATGCCCAAAGTACCACCGACAGCGATCGTGGCGGTTGCAAGGCCGGGATCGCATTTCGCTCGCGCCAAATCAGGCAAAACCGCACGGCCGAATGTCGCCGTCGTTGCGACCGACGATCCGCAGATCGCCCCGAAAGCCGTACAGGCCACGATGACCGACATCGGCAGGCCGCCGCGAATTCGCTTCAGGCCACGCTCGGCAGCCTGGAAAATCAGCGTTGCGATTCCGGACCGCTCTGCCAGAGCCCCCATCAGGATGAAAAGCGGGATCACCGACAGGGTGTAATTCGAAAACTGATGGTAGATATTGACCTTCAGGTGATTGAACAGAATGCCCGGGCTCGTCAGCTGCGCGTAACCAGCAGCACCGACAACAAGCATCGCCAGGCCGATCGGCATGCGCAGCGCGATCAGCACGAACATCGCGACAAAGGCGACAAACGCCAGGGTCAATCCATCCATTTATTTACGCAGCTCTTTTCCTGGCGAAGGCGCTGGCAACAGAAGCGATTGAGCAAAGGCCGCACAGGACTGAGCAAAGCCCGTAGATGGGCCAGATCGGCCAATTGAACTCGACCAGAGTCTCGCCGAAGAGTCTCACCTCCAGCATCCCGAGCCAGAGGCCAACGGCGAACGCAGCAAAAATCGCAGCCAGCAGGAAGTCCCACATACCGTCAATTGCCCGGTTCACGCGGTCGGGCAGCCAAAGCGTGAACGTATCGACATTCACATGCTCGTGCCGGATCTGGGTGTAGGGCAGGAACGAAAAGATGCTGATGGCAAGCCCTACCCGGACGATCTCATAGTCACCGTGCACCGGCGTATCGAACAACGCGCGGCCTACGATGCTGACGATAACGACACAGGCACAGACAAGGAGAATGAGACCGCCAAGCAATGCGACGGCGACCGCGAGCGTGTCGATCAGCCGCATCAATCGCATTGGCATTTCACCGGAAGGGGACTGAGCGCGCCTCATATCGATCCACAGTCACGCATGGCGGAAACACTGAAGTAAAAGAACTCTGGCCGGCTTCGCGCGCTGCCCACGAACTTGGGTGTTCAGCTGGGGCGCGGGTCCCTTCGTCTTAGCGACGACAACGGCGGGGGACGATCATTTGGTTGCCATGCGCAAGCGATTTTCGGCTTGCGCATGGCATTTTCTAAAAAGGGCGAGTCAGACCAAATCCGAACGACGTCAGTTGGCGTCGTACTTGGCGACCAGCTTACGCATGGTGTCCACCATCGCGTCACCGTCGATTCCGCGGGACTTCAGACCTGCGGACCACTTGGTCTGCACACCGGACGTCATATCCATCCAGCGTGCCTTCTCGTCGCCTGAGATCGTCAGCATCTTGTTGCGCCCCGAAGATCCAACGCTCTTGACCAGTTCGGCGGCAACGTCATCCCACATTTTGCCGGCGCGGCGCGCGAAAGCCATTCCTGAATTCTTGTCGAGAATGGCCTTCAGGTCGTCAGGCAGGCGATTGTAGCTGTCCTTGTTCATCACCAGGCCGAGGCTCACGACGTAGAGCGTGGGCGAGCCTTCGATGCTGGTATGATTGGAGACCAGCTCGTTGATGCGAAGCGAGGGTACCGGCTCCCAGGGAACAACCGCACCGTCGAGCGTGCGCTGCGCCAGGGCTTCGGGCACCTGGGGAAGCGGCATTCCGATCGGCGTCGCACCCAGCGCAGTGAGCGCTTCAGCGGTCAGCCGCGACGGAGAACGCAACCGCAGACCCTTCATATCCTTGACGGAGGTTACGGGGCGATTGGAATGGATAATGCCCTGATCGTGAGCCCAGAACGACAGCAGCTTCACGTCGCCGAACGTATTGCCGAAATGCTTTTCGGCGAACTCCTGGCACGCCTGCGCGTTGACGATGCCGCGCTGCGCCGGAACGAACGGCAGCTCGATAACCTCGGTCAACGGAAAACGTCCCGGGGTCGCACCCGGTACGATCGAGACCATGTCGACGACGCCCTGGCGGGCCTGGTCGTAAAGCTGCGGCAGCGTGCCGCCGAGCTGCAGCGACGGAAAGATATCGACCTTGAGACGGCCGCCGCTCTCGGCGCTCAGTTGCTCGGCCCACGGCACATAAAGCTTGGCATGCAGGTTGGAGGACGGCGGAAGATAGTGATGCAGCTTCAGCGTTACCGTCGACTGTGCCCGAGCGCTCGACATTCCAAGGATCGCCGGCGCCGCCAACGTAGAAGCGGCAAGCGTGACAAATTCACGTCTGGAGTACTTCATGTCCCTCTTTCCTTGCATACCCGCCCTAGAAATGTTCAGGTATGTGAACAAACATTCTCAGATATGACCACATTAAGTTCTGAGATTTTTCGAGTCAATAGAAGCCGATGTTGCGTCATCGCTCTTTGGTCACACGTCAGCAGT
>JAEWHY010000388.1 GCA_023387555.1 Pseudomonadota bacterium | reverse complement strand
TCTCCATCGCGCGCACTTTGGGGGCACCGGAAACCGTGCCGGCCGGGAAGCCCGCGACCAGCGCATCGACCGCGTCGTAGGCCGGGTCGAGATCGCCTTCGACGTTCGAGACGATGTGCATCACGTGGCTGTAGTGTTCGAGGAAGAACTGGTTGGTGACCTTCACGGTGCCGATCCGCGCGACTCGGCCGACATCGTTGCGGCCGAGATCGAGCAGCATCAGATGCTCGGCGCGCTCCTTCGGGTCCGCCAGCAATTCGCGTTCGAGCGCCAGGTCCTCGTGCGGCGTTGCGCCGCGCGGCCGCGTGCCGGCGATCGGCCGGATGGTGACGCGGCCCTCGCGCACCCGCACCAGGATTTCCGGACTTGAGCCCGCGATGGCAAGACCGTCGAGGTCGAGGAAATAAAGGAACGGCGCCGGGTTCACACGCCGCAGCGCGCGATAGAGCGAGAACGGCGACAGGTCGAACGGCGTCTCGAAGCGCTGCGACAGCACCACCTGGAAAATGTCGCCGGCCGCGATGTAGTCCTTCGCGCGCGCCACCATGGATGCGTAGTCCGCCGGGCCGGTGTTGGAGACGGCCTGCGCGCCGATCTGTCCGGCGCCATCCTCGCGCAGGGATTTCGGCAGCGGTGCGTCGAGCCTGTCGACGATTGCGCCGAGCCGCTCGGCGGCGCGGGCAAAGGCCGCCTTGGCCGACACGCCGCGCTCAGGGCGCACCGGGGTGACGATGGTGATCTGGTCCTTCACCGAATCGAACACGATGACGATGGTCGGGCGGATCAGCATCGCATCGGCGGTGCCGAGCGGGTCCGGATTGACATCCGGCAGGCGCTCCATCTGGCGCACCATGTCGTAGCCGAGATAGCCGAACAAACCGGCGGCGGGCGGCGGCATCGCATCGGGCAGGTCGATCCGGCTTTCGGCGATCAGTTTTCGCAGCGCATCGAGCGGGGCATTCGCGCAGGGCACGAAGGCGCCGGGCGTCTGCGATGCCGACCGGTTGATGTCAGCCTGCGTGCCGCGGACCCGGAAGATCAGATCCGGCTCGAGGCCGATAATCGAATAGCGGCCGCGCACGGCGCCGCCCTCGACCGATTCGAACAGAAAGCTCATCGGCCGGTCGCCCGCGACCTTCAGGAAGGCGGAGACCGGCGTTTCGAGATCGGCGACGAGATGGGTCCAGACGACTTGCGGCGCGCCATTCGCATAGCGCGCCGCGAATTCATCCGGTGCGGGCTCGATGACCATGGTCGCGTCCGTCGCCGTTCTCCCCGCGAGACCGGGGAATCCAGAATGATCGATACTGGATTCCCGCGGTCGCGGGAATGCGAGGCGTGCGACCGGAGCTGCGGCTAGTTGGTTCCGCCGCCCACCACCTGGTTGAGCGCCGTCTCGTTGATGGTGGCGCCCAGCGTCGTCTGCAGGTTGGCCAGGTACTGGGCGACCAGATCCTCGGTGAACATCGAGGTGAGGCCGTCGGCGAGCCGCTTGCCGTCCGGAGAATTCGGATCGAGCGGCGGCACGTTGACGCCGGTGACGCGGAACACCACCCATTCGGTCGGGTTCGGGCCCTGAGCGGTACCGACGCCGTCCTTCGGCGTCTCGAACACCGTATCGAGCGCGGTCGCCGGGAAATCGCCCTGGGTGCGGTCGCGCCGCAGCGCCACGATGAAATGCGGCTTCGTGCCCATGGCTTCCGCGACCTCGGAGATGCTCGCGGTCTTGAGCTTCTCGGCAGCTTCCTTGGCGCGCTCCTTGAGCCGTGCGGCGACCTGATCGGCCCGCCAGCGCTCGATCACGCGATCGCGCACTTCGTCCAGCGGACGCTCGCGCGAGGGCGTGGAGGAGGCCACTTCATACCAGAGATAGCCATCGCCCTTGCCGATCTGGACCGGATCATTCTCGGTGCCGATCTCCGCGTTGAAGATCGTCGAGGGCAGATTGGCGGTCTCGGGCAGTTGCGGAACCGGATTGCCATCGGGGCTGCGGCCGGAACGATCGACCGCCTCGATGGTCTGCACCGGCAGGCCGACCTTCTTCGCAAGCTCCGAGAGCGTGCCGCCGGCGCCGCGCTCGTCTTCGAGCTTGTCGTAGAGCGTGCGGACCTCGCGGCGCGCACGATCGAGCGCGAGATCGCGCTTGAGTTCGGCGGCGACTTCCTCGAACGGACGGACGACTTCCGGCTCCACCTTGCCGACATGGACGAGCACGGTGCCGAATCGGCCCTTGATCGGCTCGCTGGTCGAATTCGGCTGCAGGGCGAAGGCGGCGTCTGCAACGGCCGGGTCGAGAATCTGCGTCTTCGGCACCATGCCGTGATTGATCTCGCTGCCCTTACGCTCCGCCGAGGTCGCGAATTGCGCGAAGGTCACGTCCGGCTGCCGGATCTTTTCGAGCGCCGCCCGGGCATCCGCCTCGTCCTGGAAGATGATCTGATGGACCTCGCGACGCTCCGGCGTGACATAGGTCGAACGATCGGCGTCATAGGCCTTCTTGACGTCTTCATCGGACACCGGAAGCGTCTTCGCGAGTTCGTCGACCGACAGCGTCACGATATCGACCTTGCGATATTCCGGCGCACGGAACAACGCCTTGCGCTCATCGTAGAACTTCGCGATCTCCTCGGGCGAGGGCTCCGGAATTTCGCCGGCCTGATCCGGGCCGAGCATCAGATAATCGAGCGCGCGCACCTCGTTGGCGTAGCGGTTCTGCACGTCGACCGCGACCTCGGGTGCCTTGAGTTCGCCGGCGAGGCTGCGGATGATCTCCTGCTGCAGGATCTGTCGGCGGCGCTCCGCGACATATCGGGCCTCGGTGTATCCAAGCTCGCGCAGGATCGCGAGGAAGCGGTTGTGATCGAACTGGCCGTTGATGCCGCGGAACGACGGATCGTTGCGGATGCGCTGGGCGACCAGTTCGTCGGGCACGTTCAGTCCGAGCTGGCGGATATTGTCGTCGAGCGCGGCCTCGGCGATCATCTGGCCGAGCAACTGCCGGTGCAGTCCGAGCGCCCGGACCTGATCGGCGGGAATCGGCTTGCCGACCTGGCGGATCAGGCGCTGCATCTGCTCGTTATAGGACTGCCGGAACCGCTCGACGCCGATCTCGGTCGAACCGACCTTGGCGACCGTCGAGGTCCCGAATCCCTTGAAGATGTCGCCGATCCCCCAGACCGCGAATGAGATCGCGATCAGGCCGAGCAGAATTCCGGTGATGAGACGGCCGAGCCAATTACGGGTAGCATTTTGAATTCCGCGCAGCATGCGAGCTTAACGTCTTTCGTCGTCGGCGATGGGTTGGAAAGGCGGCGCATCATAGAGACGACGGTGTGATGCTGCAACATGCTGACAATTCACAGGAAAGCGCTGGCACCGCGGGCCTTCGTCTGATAGCCGGAGCAATCTGGGGTCGATTGAGCGCGAAGGAAGAGGATTCATGGCGCACGAACCGCGTCCGCTGGTCGCAGGCAACTGGAAGATGAACGGCCTCGCCGCGTCCGTCGCCGAGCTGGAAGCGATCATTGCCGGGGCCGGGAAAGCGCCGACGGCCGCGGAGCTGATGATCTGCCCGCCGGCGACGCTGCTCGCCGCCTTCGCAAAGACGGCGGAAGGCTCGGCGGTCGCGATCGGCGCGCAGGATTGCCATGCGGAGCCGTCCGGCGCCTTTACCGGCGACCTTTCGGCGGAGATGCTGAAGGATGCCGGGGCGACCGCCGCTATCGTCGGGCATTCCGAGCGCCGCACGCTGCACGGTGAAGCCGACGAGACGGTGAAGGCCAAGGCGACGGCGGCGCGGCGCGCCGGGCTGACGGCCATTCTCTGTGTCGGCGAAACCCGCGAGGAGCGCGAGGCGGGGGCGACGATTGCTCGCATTCACAGGCAGTTGGATGGCTCCCTGCCGGACAGTCTCAACGGCCTGGTGATCGCCTATGAGCCGGTCTGGGCGATCGGGACCGGGCTGACGCCGACCCCGGCGGACGTCGCCGAGGTCCACAATATGATCCGCAACTATCTGATTTCGAAGGACAAGGTCGCGGGGCCGGGGGTCCGGATCCTGTATGGCGGGTCGGTCAAGCCGCAGAACGCCAGGGAGTTGATGGCCGTGAGCAACGTGAATGGCGCGCTGGTTGGCGGCGCCAGCCTGAAGGCTACGGATTTTCTAGGGATTGCTGCGGCTTACGCCTGATCCGGTGCGGTCAAGGCGAGGCTGGAATTGTCCGAGCGGATCGTGTACAGACGCGCCCGCATTCCTATATGTGAGCGTGGAAAAAGCGGCCCGGCCGGGCCGCAGCCAGGATTTGACGCATGCTGACCGTGGTGATCGTCGTTCATCTGCTCATCGTACTGACGATGATCGGCCTTGTTCTGTTGCAGCGGTCGGAAGGCGGCGGGCTTGGCATGGGCGGCGGCGGTTTCATGTCGACCCGTGGCACGGCCAACCTGTTGAGCCGGTCGACCGCCTATCTGGCGGCGGCATTCTTTGCCACCAGCCTGCTGCTCTCCTGGCTCGCCGGCTACAACCGGGGCCCAAGCTCCATCGTCAATCCGGGCGTGCCGGCCGGTCCGTCGGTTCCGGCGCCCGGCGGGGCAGTGCCGCCGCTGGGTTCGGGGTCGGGCGGCGTGCTGGACCAGCTGCAGCGGCCGGCGGCGCCGGCACAGCCTTCGGGGCCACAGGTGCCTCAATCGCAGTGACCCTCAGAGGACAAGGGCCGGGAAACCGGCCCTTCGAATTTGTAGGGCAGTTATCCAAAGGCGAGCGGGTCAGCCCCTCGTCGAATCGAATCCGGGTGTCTAAAGGTTAAATCCCATGGCGCGGTACGTATTCATCACCGGCGGCGTGGTCTCCTCACTGGGCAAGGGCCTTGCATCGGCAGCGCTTGGCGCGCTGCTGCAGGCGCGCGGCTACAAGGTGCGACTGCGCAAGCTCGATCCCTACCTCAACGTCGATCCGGGGACGATGTCGCCGTATCAGCACGGCGAGGTGTTCGTCACCGACGACGGCGCCGAGACCGACCTCGACCTCGGCCATTACGAGCGCTTCACCGGCCGTCCCGCCAACAAGCAGGACAACATCACCACCGGCCGCATTTATCAGGACATCATCGCCAAGGAACGCCGCGGCGATTATCTCGGCGCCACCGTCCAGGTGGTTCCGCATGTCACCAATGCGATCAAGGATTTCATCAAGGACGGCAACGACGGCTACGACTTCGTGCTGTGCGAGATCGGCGGCACCGTCGGCGACATCGAGGGCCTGCCGTTCTTCGAGGCGATCCGCCAGCTCGGCAACGAATTGCCGCGCGGCGACGCGCTCTACATCCATCTGACGCTGCTGCCCTTCATCCCGAGCGCCGGCGAGCTCAAGACCAAGCCGACCCAGCATTCGGTGAAGGAGCTGCGCTCGATCGGCATCCAGCCCGACATCCTGCTGTGCCGCACCGACCGGCCGATCCCGCCGGAGGAACGGCGCAAGCTCGCGCTGTTCTGCAACGTGCGCGAGACCGCGGTGATCGAGGCCCGCGACGTCGACAACATCTATGCGGTGCCGGAAGCCTATCACGCTGCCGGCCTTGATACCGAGCTGCTGTCGGCGTTCGGCATGGACGCCAAGACCAAACCGGACATGAAGCGCTGGCAGCTGATCAACGAGCGCATCCGCAATCCGGAAGGGCAGGTGACGATTGCAATCGTCGGCAAATATACCGGGCTGAAGGACGCCTATAAGTCGCTGATCGAGGCGCTGTCGCATGGCGGCATCGCCAACACCGTGAAGGTCAATCTCGACTGGATCGAGTCGGAGGTGTTCGAGAACGAGGACCCGACGCCGTTCCTCGAGCACGTCAATGGCATTCTGGTGCCCGGCGGCTTCGGTCATCGTGGCGCCGAGGGCAAGATCAGGGCGGCGCAATTCGCCCGTGAGCGCGCCGTTCCGTACTTCGGCATCTGCTTTGGCATGCAGATGGCGGTGATCGAAGCGGCACGCAATCTGTGCGGCATCGAGAACGCCAATTCGACCGAGTTCGGCCCCGCCAAGGAGCCGGTGGTCGGCCTGATGACCGAATGGCTGAAGGGCAACGAATTGCAGCAGCGCGCCGCAGGCGGCGATCTCGGCGGCACGATGCGGCTCGGCGCCTATCCGGCAATGCTGACGCGCGGCAGCCGCGTCGCCGAGATCTACGGCACGACCGAGATTTCCGAGCGCCACCGCCATCGCTATGAGGTCAACACCGCTTACAAGAACCGGCTGGAGCAGCACGGCATGCGCTTCTCCGGCATGTCGCCGGATGGCATCCTGCCGGAGATCGTCGAATACGAGGATCATCCCTGGTTCGTCGGCGTGCAATTCCATCCCGAGCTGAAGTCGCGGCCTTTCGAGCCGCATCCGCTGTTCGCGTCGTTCATCGAGGCGGCGGTGGAGCAGAGCAGGCTGGTGTGAGGTGATTTGCCGGATGAAGAGTCTTGATCTCGCATTCGGCTTCGCCATCGGATTGCTGGGCTTTGGAATCGGTGCGGCTCACGCCGGCCAGACGTTGAAGCTCGCCGTCGGGCAGCCGGCGATCATCGAACTCGAGGCAAATCCATCGACCGGCTACAGCTGGACGGTCGATACCCAGGCGAGTTCGAATCTTTCCATCCTGCGCATCGACGACCGTGGCTTTTCGCAAAGTCCGGACGGCCAACGTCTGATGGGTGCGCCCGGCGTGCATCGCTGGAGCGTGCAGGCGACACGTCCCGGAAACGCCAGCATCAGTTTTATCTACCGCAGGCCCTTTGAAACGTCCGTCGCTCGCAGGCATGAGGTCGAGGTCGAAGCGACCGCGCAGTGAGCCGCTGCGGAGAGCCCGACGCCTTTAGACGACGGCCGCCACTGGCGTAGGCGCGCTCCTGTCAGCAGCAGGAGGATCGGCTCACACAACGCCCACCAGCAACGCCACGCCGCACAGCAGCAGCGCGCCGATCCACACCGCGTCGAGATTGATCCAGGCGCGGCGTAGAATGCCGACCCCGACCCAGTTGTAGACCGTGAGCGCGATGACGGCGATCGCCGTCATCATCGCGAGCGTATGCAAACCGATCGCGGCCACTGCGGAGACGGTGGCGCCGCCATCCGAGAAAGCCGTGGTGCCGGACGCGCAGATCGGAAACAGAAACGGCACGACCATCAGACCCGCGCCGTGTGCGCTTGCCATCAGGAACGACCACATTGTCAAACCGAGCGCGCCGGCCTGCATGCCGACGCTGACGCGCTGCCGATGACCATAGAGCGCGTGCCCCAGCGCGAATCCGATCAGCGCGATGCCAGCGGTCCGCGTCAGCAGCGTGCGGTCGATCATCATCCCGAGCGTCAGGACGATGGCGACCACGACCACAATCGCAATCGCATGTCCGAGCGCGATCGGCACAAGCGAGAACAGCACGGCGCGCTGGCTGTTGCGATGCATGCCGATCGCGACCGCAAACAGCCAGCCCATCGCCGGATTGGCGCCGTGAAACAGGCCGATCCCGGCGAGCGCGATCCAGGGCCAGAGACTGATGGCGATATCGTTTCCGGTCATCGCGCGGTCACCCGGCTTCAAGGATAGCAATAGGAGTCCGAGGAGCAGTCGCCGCCCTGCAGCCGGACCTGATGCGGCAAATGTCCCTTCGGCCATGCGACGAAGAACTTTTCGTCGAACGCGATGCCACCGTTCGGATTGGCGTCGAGCTTGACCATCCAGCCGTCGAACGCGCCGTCGTAGAATTGCGGATCGATCGTGCCGTAAAGCGAATTGGTGAAATAGATGCGCTTGCCGTCGCGGCTGATTTCGACCATCTGCGGCCCGCCGGTGAGCCTGCCGTTGTTGCCGTTTCTGGCGGCGGGATGGCCGGCCCGCGAGACGATGCCGCCGATCCTGACCTTGCCGGTCAGCTTCGGATCGAACGGGTCTGACACATCATATTGAAGTAGGTCGCCGGTGCCCCAGCACGAGACGTAAAGGAAACGGTCGTCCATCGACAGATCGATGTCGGTGACCAGCGGCGGGCACGCCGCGAAGCCCTTGAGCAGGGGCGGCAGCTGATCGGGATCGGCGGGCTCGGCCGGAATGCTGATGATCTTCTTCGCAGCCCAGCTGTCGCCATCGCGATACCAGGTCCAGATCGACGACGACAGATCCTTGAGGCTGACGACGCAATTGACGAAACCATAGGCCCTGGTCGGATCGTGCGCGGGACGCAGTTCGAAGACGAGCTGGTGTTCCGATCCGAAATCGATGGTCTGGAGATGCTTGCGCCTGGTGAAGTCCCAGAAATGCAATTGGTGACCGTACTGGCCGCCCAGCAGCACTTCGGGGTCGAGACCGTTCTCGAAGGTGTCAGGCGTTCCCCATTCGCTGGTGACCATTGTGTCGTAGCCAAGATGCCACCACGCGTCATAGCCGAGCTGCTGCGGGCCGCGTTCAACCTCCCAGCGGCCGAGCGGCTCGAAGCTTTCGTGGTCCATCATGAAGACGCCGCCCGGCGCCTTGCCGTCCTTGTTGCCGAGCGCCGCGACATAGATGCCGCCGGGTCCGCAATGCACGGTGTGCGGCCGCGTATAGCCGGTCCTGTCGGCGATCTCGTCCGGCTCGATGGTCTTCACCAGCGTCGGCTTTTTCGGATCCGGCTTGGTGTCGAAGATGTAGATGCGCGATGAGCGCAAGCCCGGCACCACCAGATAGCGCCGCTCGATATGCGGATGCGGCGCATTGGGACACAGGCACGACGAACAGGCGTTCCAGCCGAAGTGATGGAATTCGTCGCCCGTATGCGTCGCCGATGCGGTGCCGACGATCGTGGAATAGGAGGGCGAGTCCGGATCGACATCGACAACGCCGATCGCATCCGGCGTCTGGCGTTTGGGATCGAAGGCGGCCACATAGGCGAATGTTTCCGCCGGGGCCTTCGCGGCTTGCCGCGGGGATGGATAGAAGCTCGGATCAGGTCGCCAAGTCGCCATTGGTACCTCCCAAGAGTGACGGATACACCCCGAGGCCTGGCTCATGTGCTGGTTGCGCGGGCCTTGCGCTGGTCTTGTGATCGCTCCGCCGGTCGCCTCTGGCTGCAACGACAAGGTCGCCCGCTATGCGACGGGCGTCGTTCATCGCCAATAGCACGCCTGCGGTCGCGCCGGGGCCGGCCATCGGGTAACATTCACGCGACGGCGTTTTCGGCGACGGCTCGCGGCCGCGCGAATCCTGGCCTATATCCGGCCGGGACAAATTCATTGGGATACCATTCCCGTTCGCATCCGGACCGCGGCTGAGATCATGGCACGAGGACTCGATCACATCGTTCATGCCGTGCGCGATCTCGACGCCGGCGCCGATCTTTACCGGCGGCTCGGCTTCACGGTCGGCGCACGCAACCGCCACCCCTGGGGCACGCACAACCATATCGTCCAGCTACCGGGCTTCTTCATCGAGGTGCTGACCATGTCCGAGCCCGACAAGCTCGGCGTCGGCGGTTTCTCGGCGCTGTTCGGCGGCTACAACCAGCGCTTCCTCGAGCAGCACGAGGGCTTCTCGCTGCTCATTCTGGAAAGCGCGGATGCGGCCGCCGATGCGCGCGCCTTCGAGGCGGCTAAAATCGCGGCGTCGGAGGTGATGCGGTTCGAGCGCGACGGCACGCGCCCGGACGGTAAGCCGATGAAGGTCGCATTCTCGCTGGCCTTTGCCCGCGACGCGCTGGCGCCGGCGCATAATTTCGCGGTCTGCCAGCAGCATTATCCGGAGAATTTCTGGAACCCGGCGTGGCAGCACCACGCGAATGGCGTGACCGGTGTCGGCGGCGTGGTCATCGTCGCCGACAATCCGAGTGACCATCACATCTTCTGCTCGGCCTTTGTCGGCGAGCGCGAATTGCAGTCGACGTCGGCCGGGATCACGCTGACCACGCCGCGCGGCGATCTTCAGGTGATGGCGCCGGCGGCCTTTGCCGATCATTTCGGCGTCGCCGCACCCGATGTGACGGCCGGCGGACGGCTGGCGGCGCTGCGGCTTGCCTCATCCGATCTGGCGGTAACGGACGCCGCCCTGGCGTCGGGCGGCTTTACGCCGGTCCGCCGCATGAACCGCCTCGTGGTTCCGCCGGAGCAGGCGTTGGGCGCGGCCCTCGTATTCGAGGCGGCGCATTGATTCCGGGCCCCGCCCGGCGCATGGTCGAACGCAAATGGACAAGCCTCTGATCCCGAATCCGGTTGTGAACGTCGGCGCGGCGCGCTTCGGTAACGACCTGCCGCTGGCGTTGATTGCCGGTCCCTGCCAGCTCGAGAGCCGCAGCCATGCGCTGGAAATGGCGTCCGCGCTGAAGGAGATGGCCGGGAAGCTCGGCATCGGCCTCGTCTACAAGACCTCGTTCGACAAGGCGAACCGCACCAGCGGCAAGTCGGCGCGCGGGATCGGCCTCGACGCGGCCCTGCCGATCTTCGCCGAAATCCGCTCCTCGCTCGGTTTGCCGGTCCTGACTGACGTCCACGACGCCGATCAATGCGCGATCGCCGCGGAAGCGGTCGACATCCTGCAGATCCCGGCTTTCCTGTGCCGGCAGACCGACCTTCTGGTCGCGGCCGCCAGGACCGGACGCGCAGTCAACGTGAAGAAGGGGCAGTTTCTCGCGCCCTGGGACATGAAAAATGTGGTGGCCAAGATCACCGATGCGGGAAATTCGCAGGTGCTGGTGACCGAGCGCGGCGTCTCGTTCGGCTACAACACGCTGGTCTCCGACATGCGCGCGCTGCCCGAACTCGCCAAGACCGGCGCGCCGGTGATCTTCGACGCGACGCATTCGGTGCAGCAGCCGGGCGGGCAGGGCACCGCCTCGGGCGGACAGCGCGAATATGTGGCGGTGCTGGCGCGGGCCGCGGTGGCGGTCGGTGTCGCCGGCGTGTTCATCGAGACGCATCAGGATCCCGACCGCGCGCCCTCCGACGGCCCCAACATGATCGCGCTCGCCGATCTCGAGCCGCTGCTGAAAACCCTGATGGCGTTCGACCGGCTGGCGAAGAGCTGAGCGTCGGGGCCGGCTTCGGCAAAACGAAAATGAACCGCGAACTCGTCACTATCGCTCTGATCGTTTTCGTCACGTCGCTGTTCACCCGTTCGGTCGATCCCGTGGTGCCGCTGATCGCCGACGGCCTCGTGGTTCAGGTCGGAACCGCAGCGCTGCTGTCGACCGCCTTTGCGCTGCCTTACGCAATCGTCCAGCCGGTGCTTGGCGCGCTTGGCGACATGATGAGCAAGACCAAGCTCATGATGATCTGCCTCGTGCTGCTGGTGCTGTCAGCGGCAGTGAGCGCGACCGCGCCGAATTTCACCGTGCTGATGCTGTCGCGGATGGTGGCCGGTATCGCCTCGGGCGGCATCTTTCCGATCTCGCTCGCCACCGTCGGCGATCGGATTCCCGTCGCGCAGCGGCAGGTCGCCATCGGTCGGATGCTTGCGGCCACCATGAGCGGCAATCTGCTGGGGGCTTCGCTGGCCGGCGCTGTCGGCGATCTCGCCGGATGGCGCGCTGTCTTCGTCGTGACCGGTCTGCTCGGGCTGATCGTGACCGTGACGGGCTTCATCGGCTTTCGCAAGGTGCCGAAGGAAACGCCGCCCGGCTTCGATCTCGCGACCATCGGACCGAATTACCGCGCGATCTTCGCCAACCCGCACGCGAAGATCTGCTTCACCGCGGTGTTCCTGGAGTCACTCCTGATCTTCGGGATTTTTCCGCACATGGCGGCGATCCTGCAGGAGGCCGGGGAGACCCGCGCCTCGATCGCGGGGATCGTGCTCGCGGGATTTGGAATTGGCGCAGTGGTCTACACGCTGCTGGTCCGCTTCATGCTCGATCTACTCGGCGAGAAAGGGCTGATGGTGGGCGGCGGCCTGATCATGGGAGCGTTTCTCCTGATCCTGACCTTGCGTCTGCCCTGGCAGCTCGAATTCGCGAACTTCGCGATGATGGGCTTTGGCTTCTACTGGTTGCATGGCTCGATCCAGGTCTACGCTACGGAGCTAGCGCCGCAGGCGCGCGGCTCCGCCATGGCGATGCATTCCATGGCCTTCTTTCTCGGACAGGCGGCCGGTCCGGTGGTCTACGGGATCGGCTTCGCCTATGTCGGCAAGACGCCGCTCCTGATCGTCGGCGCCGTCATCATGGCGCTGGTCGGCTATGTGTGTTCGATCAAGCTCAAACGCCAGCAGCCATCGACCGTGTAACTCAATGCGTCTGGCTGCGCTCGAGCGCGGTCCGCGCCCATCGGAGCTGGCGGTCCGTCGCGCGCAAGCGAACCTCGTCGGAGGCGACCGCAGCGAGTGCAAGCAGTGTCCGCTTCTCGTCACCGTCCAGCGTGCGCGGCTCATAGTCCATGACGCACACCGATCCGAGCGCATATCCGTCGGGATCGATCACCGGGGCACCGGCATAGAATCGGAAATGCGGGGCGCCAGCGACAGCCGGATTATTTGCGAAACGAGTGTCGCCCGCGAGGTCATCGATCTCGAAAACGTCGCGCTGCAGAATGGTTTCATTGCAAAACGCCCAGCTGCGCGGTGTCTCGGTCATGTCCAGTCCGTGCCGTGACTTGAACCATTGATGGGTCGGCGTCAGCAGGGTCACCAGCGAGACAGGCATCCGAAGGACATGGCTTGCCAACCATGTCAGGCGATCGAACGCGGGTTCGGGCGGGGTTCGGAGGAGGCCCGAGCGTTCCAGGGCGGCGAGCCGCTGGCCTTCATTCGCCGGCACCGGAAACGAATGGTCCGTTTTCGGATCGCGTCTGTCGGTTTCGGTGAACAGCATGCGCAGCATATCCGGCAGCAGGTCGGACGAACCGATGTGGCGATGTCTGATCGGAATGTCGGACGGACGCGGCGCCTTGGCCGAAGGGCCGACGGTGACGAGATGGGTATGTCCCAGCGCCGGATTCGCGGACAATTGGCGCACGAACGACAGCCGTGCGGCGCTCTCATCGTTGAGGTCGATGATCACCACGGCGGGAAGACGGGAACCGATCGCAAAAGCCGCCTCATACTCCTGACTATGCGTTTCGATCGTGATCTCGCCGAGTTCGGACGTGACCCGCTTGTAGAGCGGCAATCGCTCGGCGGAGGCGAGCACGATCACATGCCGCGATGTTGGCGCCGATGACGGCGCAGACGTGCTCACATCGGCCGATGATGGGGCAGGCGAGCGGTTCGGCGCCTTCATCAGAGCGAGGACGTCCGCGCGATACACCCGTCGGTGGCCACCCGGGGTTTTCCAGGATCGCAGCGAGCCGCCTTCCACGAGCAGCTGCGCGGTGCGAACCGAGATCCCCAGCAGCCTGGCGGCCTGCGACGTGGTGAGAACGTCTTTCTCCATGGGCTGAATACCGAGACTGTTAGCGTTCGGGCGGTGGGACCCTCGTCCCGCCATCCTCGGTAACAGCTAATTATTACCGATCCTAACTGAATCATATAAATGTGATATAATTGATTATTTTGATAGATTTGATACTTGACGCATTCCTCCATTGGATGGGTGCCCGATGTCAGACAACCAACAGATTGCAAACCTTCAGTCCGGTGCGAGCCGCCGGAGCAGCCATTACGACTTCATCGTGTGTGGGGCGGGGCCTGCCGGGTCCGTGGTGGCCGCAAGGCTGGCCGAGAACCCCTCCGTTCGTGTGCTGCTGATCGAGGCGGGAGGGAGCGATGACGTTCCCGAAGTGATGGATCCGGCGCAATGGCCGTTGAATCTCGGCTCCGCGCGGGATTGGGGCTTCGTCTCCGACCCCAACCCCCATCTGGGTGGACGGTCCATTCCGCTGAACATGGGCAAGGTGCTGG
>JAEWHY010000384.1 GCA_023387555.1 Pseudomonadota bacterium | reverse complement strand
GGGCCGCCCTGCATCGCCTGCATCGCGCGCGCGGCAATGCCCGGCTTTCCTGAGGTTTTTGCTTGTTCTGCCATGCGAATCTCAGGCTCCAACATGGCACCTGAGAGCCCAAAACGGGAGGGGGGCGCGCCCCATTTGTGGATGGCGGGTTCCTCGATCTTCTAGTCGCAGAATAGCCGCTGAGCGTCGATCGTTGGCCGACCATCGGCGATGGTCGGCGAAGTTCTGCCGGCCTCACGTTCTGCCTATTGCGGCTTGTATTCCTGCTTCGGCGTATTGGCGATCCTGACCAGATCCTCGGCGGCCTTGCGGTCCTCCTTCAGGAACCTCGCGAACTCCGCCGGACTGGTCGGCGCCGGCACCACCAATTGCTTATCCAGGAACTCGGCGAATTTCGGGTCGCCAAACACCGAAACGAACGCCGCGTTCACTTTTTCCACGATCGCCGCCGGCGTGCCCCTGGGCGCGGCCAGCCCCCACCAGCCCTGGCCGGGATAATCGAGGCCTGCCTCCTTCAGGGTCGGCACGTCCGGAAACTGTTTCGAGCGCTTGTCCGCGGCGATCGCCAGCATGCGCACCTTTCCCGCATCCATGGCGCCGCGGAAATTGCCGACGCCAAAGCGCGTCATCTGCACCTCGTTGGCCGAGAGCGCCTGCGCCGCCGGGCCGCCGCCCTTGTAGGGTACGCCCACGATCTTCGTGCCCCACTGATTGTTGAGCCACACCCGGAACAGGTCCGGGAACGATCCGTTTCCGAGCGTGGCGAAGTTCAGCCCGTCGGGCCTCGCCTGCGCCAGCGCCTTCAACTCGGCGACCGTCCTGGCCGGCAACTCGGCATTCGCGAACAGTCCTTCGGTGAGGAAGAACAGCCGCGTCACCGGCACGAGATCGTCGGTGCTGTACGGCAGCTTGTCGAACTGCACCGGATTATACGACATCGTCGAATGATAGATGACGCACAGCGTGTAACCGTCGCCGGCCGCTTGTGCGCAGGCCTGTCCCGCGAGAATGCCCGCTGCGCCGCCGCGGTTCTCGATCACCAGCGACTGCCCGAGTTTGGCTTCAAGGTCCTTCGCAGCCGCACGAACGATGACATCGGTAACACTGCCGGCCGCGATCGACACGATCACGCGGATCGGTTTGTCCGGATAGGTCTGAGCGGTGGCGGACGAGACTGACAACGCAACGCCAACGATGGCGCCGGCGCAAAGCTGCGCAAGCCTGATCATGGTGCGTCTCCCTGATGTCGTCTTGTTGTTGGCAGTATTCTTATTGCAGTGTTCTTATTGCGGTTTCTGATCGCAAACGTTGCGCCAACTTTCCCGCCGCTTCAAGCTGCGCCAACCGCGATGCGGTACAGCAGATGAAAAAATAAATTGCGGTCGCTGTCGTGCAGACACGATGCAACGTCTGCGAACGCCGCCATTGCGGAAAGCAGCGAGGCAAAGGCTAAACGCCGGAAGGATATCCCATGATCGGCCCGCGTCGCACCTGTGCGACGCTTGCAGCGTCTGCTGCGATGTCCGTCATTCCCGATACGATGTCCGCGCGCAGATCGCCGGCAATACGCTCGACATCGCGCGCCGAAACCGGCTTTCCTGTGGTCACCATCGTGCGCAACAATGCCTGCCGCGGCGCCGGCTTCCCGGGACCGGGCGGTTCGGCACCGCTCCCGGGATAACTCTATCGATGGCGACTACAGCCGCTTTGCGAACGCGTCCTGGATGAAATCGTCCAGCATGCGGTAGGTCTGGTGCGCGGCGCCGGCGTCGTATTTGGCGAAGCCCGGCATGTCGGTCTCCTCCTCGGAGAAGGAGTGCAGGCGGCCGCCGAAATCCAGCAACTGCCAGTTCGCTTCCGCGCCATCGAGCTCGGCCTCGAGCGCATCGCGGTCGGCTTTCGGCGAGACCGGATCCTTGCTGCCGTGGATGACGAAGACTGCGGCTTTGATGTCGCCCTTCTTCGCCGGCATCGTGGTGGCGAGATCGCCGTGCAGGCACACCACGGCGTCGAGATCGGCGCCGCTGCGCGCCAGTTCGAGCACATTGCCGCCGCCGAAGCAGAAGCCGACAGCCGCCTTCTTCGACGTATCGCCGATGCCGCGCTTCTCGGCTTCCGCGATCAGGGTCTGCAGGGCGGCATTGACGCGCTTGCGCCCCTCGACGCGGTCGGAGCGCACCGCCATCATCAGGTCCTGCGATTCCGGCGGGCCCTCGGCGGTCTTGCCCTCGCCATACATGCAGGCGACGAAGGCGATGTATTTGTCGCCGGCCATCTTTTCCGCGCGCTTGATGATGGTCTCGGTGACACCGAGCCAGTTCGGCATGACCAGCAGCAGCGGCCGCTTCGTGGTGATCTTGTCGTTCCACACCAGGGCGCCGAGTCCCACGACGTTGCCGGCCTGATATTTTATTCTCTCGACTGCCACACGTTCCTCCAACGATCTTCGAGAACTACTGCGGGATGACTTCGCCGATCATCCCGGCATCGAATAATGTCACATACATCCGTCCGTTTGAATGCGGCCCGATGCAGCGCGCCCCGGCGTTGGGGACAGGGATCGGATATTCCCCGACCATCGTGCCGTCCGGCCGCATGCGGCCGATCTTGTTGGCGGCGTTGGCGGTGAACCACAGGTCGCCCTCCGGGCCGACGCAGACCCCGCGCAGCGATGAGTCCGGCGTCGTGACCCGGTGTTCGGTGATCCGGCCGTCGCGATCGATCCGGCCGAGTGCATTGGTGGACGTCTGCACGAACCAGATCGATCCGTCGGGATGGGTCGCCATGGCCCGCGGCTGACTGTCGGGGCTCGGGATCGGAAATTCGGTGACGATGCCGTCAAGCGTGATGCGGCCGACGCGGTTGCCGGCGGCTTCCGAGAACCACAGGGCGCCGTCGCGTTCGGCGATCGAGAGCGGCCGCGCGCCGGGCGAGATGCCTTCGGAGAATTCCGTGACCTGGCCGTCCGGCGTGATGCGGCCGATCTTGTTGGCGTCGGTTTCGGAGAACCAGACATTGCCGTCAGGACCGACCAGCGTGCCGTCGGGTCCGGCATTGCGTGTCGGCAGATCGAACAAAGTGATGGCGCCCTGCATCGTGATGCGGCCGACCTTGTTGGCCTTCTTGGCGCAGAACCACATGTTGCCGTCGCCGCCGATGGTGATGCCGATCGGCATGGCTTCATCCACGGGCAGCGCGAATTCGCGGAAGGATGCGTCCGCGGGATCGAAGCGGCCGATCTTCGAGGCGCCGCTTTCGCAGAACCACAGCGCGCGGTCCGGCCCTTCCATGCAGATGTAGGGCTCCGATTTCTGCGACGGGATCTTGTGCGCGACAATGCGCGGCGGGGCCTCGCTTCGTGGCGTCATGCTGCGTGTCGTTATGCTGCTTGTCGTTATGCTGCTTGTCGTTGTCGCCGCCGACATGATTCCTCCCGCGCGTGTACCGTGATCCGGTACGCATCATTATTCATGAGGTTGAAGCGTATCGGCGCGCCTTGCGCCGTCAAGCGCGCGAGAGCGTCACCGGAAATTGAGGGTGCATGTTGGCGCTCGCGGAACGGTGCGGGTGCCGGTGCGTTTGTGCGGCATGAAACTTCTCTCCGGATTCCTGGCCTATGTCGCCGCCGTGGCCGTCCTGGTCACGGCCTTCTGCGCGGTCGCCTTGTCGATGCTGGAGCCGGGGACACCGGCGCAGTCGCCCGTCCTGGCCAGGAGCACCGACGGTCATGCTGGCGACCGCGCGGCGGAACCAAAGACCGATCCCAATCGCGTCCCGGTCTGGATCGCGCCGACC
>JAEWHY010000378.1 GCA_023387555.1 Pseudomonadota bacterium | reverse complement strand
GCCAGCACCGCCATCCAAGCCGCGAAGAAGTTGATCCGCAGCATGGTGAAGACTTGGGGCAGCACGGCGGGGAAGATCACCCGCGTCCAGACTTGGAACTTGGTTGCGCCGAAGCTTTTCGCGGTTTTGATCAGCTTCGGGTCGACGCTGCCGACGGCGGCCACGGTGGAGATCGTCAGGATGAAGAAGACCCCCATGAACACCACGAAGACCGCGGTGGGATTGCCGATGCCGAACAGGATGATGCCGAGCGGGATCCAGGCGATCGGAGCGATCGGCGCCAGCCCGCGCACGATCGGCATCAGCATGTCCGACACCGTGCGCGAGGCCGAGATCAGGATGCCCGCCGCGATCGCTGCGACGAAACCGAGCGCGAGGCCGACCAGCACGCGCCATACGCTGGACAGGATCGCCATCGGTACGGTCATGGAATCGCGGCCGAACCCGATCCGGAAGTCATTTTCGATCGCGTAGCGCAGGAACGAGGACGGCGGCGGAAACAGCAGCGCCCCGCTCCAGCCACGCGCCGCGGCGAACTCCCAGACCGTGACCAGGACCAGCCAGGGCAGCATCGCCTTGATGACGCTGATCCCCCAGGACGGAAGCGCCTTTGGCGCCGCTGCGGGCTCGGTGGCCGCGGGCGCCTTCAGGGCATCGGCGCCGCTCATTGCTACACCACCTTCTGCAGCAGCGTCATGTCGATGATCGACGGCATGCTCTTGAGATAGCCGAGCGTCACCATATCGTTGACGGCGATCTCCATGCCCTTCGCGCCGCCCTTGGTGATATCGACCTGCGGCTTCTGGCGCGGCAGCGCAGACGTGAGCGCCGCCTTGTCCACGCGATAATACTTGCCGGCGTCGAGCACTTCGGCTGCCTTGACAAAATCGGCCTTGATTGCGGCGTCGGCGCGCATCAGCGCTTTCAGATAGCGCGTGACGACTTCGGGCTTGCTCTGCAGATAGCGGATCGAGGTGTTGGTCACGCAATCCGGCCCGTGCTCGCCCCAAACGTCGAGATTGCTGGCGAGCGCGACGCCGCCGATCTGATCGACGAGGCGTGTCGAGAACGGTTCGACATGAGTCACGACATCGATCGCCTTGGAATCGAAAGCGGCCGCCATCGACAGCGTGTCGTTGAACCAGACGATGTTGAAATCGTCGTAGGACAGCCCGTTCTTGACGAGGTTGCGGTAGAGCGTGAGTTCGAAGGTATTGAACCGCATCGTACCGATCTTCACGCCCTTGCCCTTGCGGGCGGCGAGATCGGCCATCGTCTTCATGCCGGAATCCTTCTGAGCGATCACGAACAATCCGCCCGCGCCGCTGCCGGCGATGATGCGGATCGGCGCGCCCTGCCCCGCCGCCACGAACGCGTTGGTGAACGGGTTGTGGATGATGTCCATCGTGTTGCTGACAAGAGCGGTGATCGCGTCGCCCGGGTTCGGCATGAACTTGAGCTGGACGTCGAGCCCCTCGTCTTTGAAGTACCCCTGCGCATGCGCATAGAAGAGCGGCGACATGCAGATGCCGATGAGATGGCCGACATTGACCGTTTCGGTCGCGGCCCGCGCCACGAACGGCGCCCCGACGATCGCAGAGCCTGCAACGGCGGCAGTGGTTTTCAGAAAGTCTCGGCGCTTCATGACGGTTCTCCAGACTCTGGAAAGTGCATACAGAATTGCATGCAATCCATATGCCAAGACCTGGAGAAGGCTTCGGCCTGATCTTACACGGGCCTCGTCCCTTGGCTTGCCTATTCCGCAAGCAAATGATGCTAAATGAGCGGGCCCTGCCATTTTTTCGCGGGCCTGACATAATGTTCGCCGGGTTCGCCGGGGCGACCCAAGACGACGCCGCGCTGACGATACGACGCATGCTCGCGTGCAATGCTATCGCGCTGTGCGGCGACATGGGTGTACCGCTCCGTCACCTCCGCACAGATAACAACACTCGCTCGAAGGAACGCCATGCCCGAATTCACGCTTCTCTGTTTTGCGCAGTCCGGCAATGCCTATCGTGCCGCCCTGATGCTGAACCTGATCGGCGCCGACTGGAAACCGCAATTTGTCGATTTCTTCGGGACCGGGCTGCCGCGCACGCCGGAATGGCGGGCCGACGTGAACGAGATGGGCGAAGTGCCGGTGCTCGAGCACAACGGCAAGAGGCTGACGCAGTCAGGCGTTATCCTGACTTACCTTTCGGACCTGACCGGAAAGTTCAAACCGCAGACTGAGGACGAACGGCTCGAAGCGCTCCGCTGGATCCTTTTCGACAACCAGAAACTCAACGGTTATCTCGGCCCGTACCGCTTCCTGCGCAACTTCGCCAAGCCGGCGGGCGACCCCGCTGCGATGGCGTTCCTGAAGGGCCGCATCGATAACTCGCTCGGCATTCTCGATAAGCGTCTGGCACGCTCGCGCTTCGTTATCGGCGATCGTCCGACCATCGCCGACATTTCGCTCGTCGGTTATCTCTACTATCCGGCCGAGGAATTCGGTTTCGACATGGGCGCGAACTATCCGAACATCGCCGCCTGGCTCGAACGAATGAAAGCGTTGCCGGGATGGGGACATCCGTACGACCTGATGCCAGGGCATCCGATCGCGGCCGCCTAATGTGGGCCTTTTCCGAGCGAAGTTGACAGCGGCTCGCGTGAAGAAGCGCGCTCGTTAAACAGCGCGTCGTGCAAGAGCCTCGAGTATTTTCGCGGTTCGAAGAACAGCGAGAATACTCTAGGCGCCGCCGTATTTCGCAAGCAGCGCCTTTGCGTCGGCGAGGAGTTTCTCTCCGCCGATTTTCTTCGAGGCCTTGAGCCAGGCATCGGTCACCGGCTGCGTCGCCTTCTGCCACCGTTCGGCTTCGGCCTTGTCGATCCTTGTGATGGTGTTGCCGCGCTCCCTTAAGCTCTCGGCCACCGTCGCCGCCTGATTGTCCCACATCCTGCCGGCGGCCTGCGCGGCCGCCTGACCGGAATGGCGATCGATGATGGCCTTCAGATCGACCGGCAGCGCGTCGTAGCGGCGGCGGTTCATCGCCAAAATGAAGGTCGCGGTATAGAGCACCGGCGAGGCCGCGAACTCGGCGTGAAACTTCGTGTGCTCGCCGACCTTGATCGACGGCACCACCTCCCAGGGGGCCAGACAACCGTCAATCACCTTCAGCGACAGCGCGTCCGGCACCTGCATCACCGGCATCGCAATCCCGTTCGCGCCGAGCAGCTTCAAGGCCTCGGCCGAGGCTCTCGTCGGCGCGCGCAGCCGCAGCCCCTTCATGTCGGCCAATGTGTTGACCGGCTTTGTGGTGTGGATCACGCCCTGGTCATGCGCCCAGACGCAGACCGGGTGGACTTCCCTGAATTCGTCGCGCAGCTGCGCCTCATAGAATGCCTGCACGGCCTGCGCATTGGCCAACGCGGACCGGTTGGCGACGAAAGGCAGCTCGAACACCTCGATCCTGGGAAATCGCCCAGGCGTCAGGCCAGGCAGCGTCCAGACGAGATCCGCCAGCCCATCGCGTGCCTGGTCGTAAAGCTGGGCGGCCGTTCCGCCGAGATGCATGTTCGGATAAATCTCGATCCGGATGCGGCCGCCGGAGTCCTTTTCCACCCCGCGTATCCAGGGCGCAAGGAAGCGCACCTGCGCATTCGAGGTCGGTGCAAGGAAGTGATGAAGCTTCAGCACGACCTGGGGCGCCTGCCCATTGGCGAAGCGGGCCAGTGCCGGTGCGGCCAGCGCGGCAGCCGCCGAGGTCAGGAACGTGCGGCGCGCGGATCGTCTTGCGGTCTGTCCCATGGCTAAAGGGACACCAAAGAGCCGGTGACGCCGTCAGTCGCTCGAATCTCCGGCATGATCATAAGCCCCGCCTTCCGGCTCGAATGGCGCCTCGATGTCACGCAACGCCACACCAAGAGTACGCAACAGGGCTGACGCCGATTCGGTGCGCAGCACGCGCAAATACCGCCCGTGAATTTCGGCCGGAATATGATGGTCGCCGAGCAGCCAGGCCGCGCGGGCGAGCGAAGCCAGATCGTCGGCCCGGACCTCCAGCAGCGCCTCGGGCCGCGCCAGGACCTCGACCGCGCTGCCATCATCGAGCAGGAGGAGGTCGTCCTGCCGCAGCCGCGTTCCCGCCGGCAGCGCCATGTCGATCACGGTGCCGCGCAGCGCCGCGATGGTGCCGCGAGGCGAACGGCGGTCCTGATGGCTGAGCAGCACCGCGTCGCGAACCTGCGGCGAAGGGTGATGTCCCGAAACAATGGAGATCGCACGCACCCTGGCCACTGGCTGGCAATCCTGACGGGACCTAGTTCAACCGGCTCGGCCGCTCACCTTCGCTCTGCGCCAGTCCGGCATGCACCGGTGCCGACTCAGACGGCTGCGACGGCGCCGCAGAATGCGCAGCCTTTGCGGCGGCAGCGACGGCATCCTTCCGCGCGAACTCGCGATAGGACATCCAGCCGAGCGGCAGGGAGGCGATGAACAGCAC
>JAEWHY010000370.1 GCA_023387555.1 Pseudomonadota bacterium | reverse complement strand
GCATATTGCACCGGATTGGTGGTGCGCGAGCGCAGGCGCCGCACGGCATCGAAACCCGGCGGGTCGAGCGCGTCGGTGGTGATGTCGTAGATCGGCGGCAGCTTGTAGGCTTTGTAACCGAGGTAGGCGGGGTAGGCGAGCAGCAGCCCGGCGACGGCGATCGCGGTGACGGCATATCCAAGGCCCCGGAGGCCCTGGCGCCAGATGACGACGAAGGAGCCGAGCGCGAGCAAAATCGCGAGCACGGCAAAGGCGAGTGCGCCGCCGAACGTCACCATGCCGGGCAGCGCCTCGATCAGTCCGGCCCGCACGATGATGATCGCGATCACCGCGGCGGCGACCGAGAACAGCGCGAGGCGCCGCGACCATACGGCCAGGCTGGAGTTCGGTTCGTCGGGGAGCCGGCGGCGTGCCATGGTTCGTTCTGCCTCGCGCGGGACGTCTGGTTGGGCCCGATCGGTTCCGAAACCGATACCCGCTTTCGGTCCTCTAGCGGTAGCCCGCGCAGATCCGTTTCAAGGCTCTCCACTCGGCCGCGTCAAGCAGAGTTGCGCCAGCAGTTTGCGGCGGGGCGGTGGCATCGATCCGGGCGACGCGATCCGGGGTCGCCGGATGGTCGAGGAAGATCGAACCGCTGCGGGCTTTCCCGGCGATTCGGGCGAGGAACCGGCCCAGCGCGCGCGGCTCGCCCCCCGCCGCGGCCATCGTGCGGACCGCGAAATCGTCAGCCCGGCTCTCGGCGCCGCGCGAATAGGCCGATTGCAGGAGCTTCTCGCTGGCCAGCACCACGGCGCCGCCACCGACGAAATCGCCGATCAGCATGCCGAAGATCAGCGACAGACCGGCGCCCTGCAGGATCGCCCGGGTGCCGTCGCGATTGGCGACATGGCCAAGCTCATGGGCGATCACGCCCGCCACCTCGTCCACGCTCCGGGCCTGGTCGATCAGCCCCTTGAACACATAGATGTGTCCGCCGGGCAAGGCGATGGCATTGGCCTCGTCGCGCCGGATCACCGCCGCATGCAGCGGGATGCGCAGCCCCGACGCGGTCTGCAGCCGGTTCATCAGCGTCTCGAAGGCGGCCCGCCCGGCCTTTTCGACCGCCGCATCGCCGCATTCGAATGGCCGGTCGGGGGGACCCTTGTCCAGCATGGCGCGCACCTGGCTATCGGCGGCGCTGCCGAGCCGGCGCTCGATGCCCTGTGGCACGACCGGCGCCAGCCGGTCGGCGATCATCGGCACGCCGTAGATCGCGACCGCGAACAGCGAGACCGCGGCCAGAAAGCTCAAGCCGATCGCGCGGCGCTGCGCCTTGCGGGCGCTGGCGCCGCTGCGGTCGATATCCGGGCAGGCGAGATCGATGGCATGCGCCACCGCCTGATCGGCGATTTCGAGCCGCGCCAGGCTGGACGATTTGCGCAGGCCGATCCGGAAAATATGCGCCGGCGCCGACAGGTGCCTGAGCCGCGGATAGGGCCATTCCGCGATTTGCCGGCCGAGGGCGTCGTAGATGATGACCGCGCTTTCGGTCAGCGCGACCGTCACTTCATGGCGCGCGGCGGTGACGCCGTCGAAATAGACCGCCGGGCTCACCCGTCCGGCGGTCATATGCCACCGAGATTGAGAACGTCGGCGATGCCTTCGCCAAGGGGCGAACTTGCATCGCCCATCGCCTTGACGCCGGCGATCGGGCTGGTGTCGGACAATTCGACCGTCTCGGCGGTGAGGCGCCAGACCGACAGCGTGACCGTGGCGTTGAAAAGGGTGATGAGCCCCAGCATGAACACGACGTAGGTGCCGACCATCAGCGCCACGGTGAGGAACTCCGACAGCGGCGAGCCGTCCTGCGCGAATGCGCCAAGGAAGATCAGCCCGAAAAACACCCCGACCAGCAGCACGACGATGAAGGCGATGAAAAACCCGATGAAACGCAGATAGGCGAAATACACATCGCCGGTGCGCAGATGAGACACCGCGCGGATCGGGCCGAACTTGATGCCGTTGATCCACCAGCGCATGATCATGGCGTGAAACGCCGGCAGCAGCAGCGCGGCCAGCGCCAGCGTGAGCGCGAATGCCATGATCGCGAAGCCGAGCTGGTCGAAAAAGCCGGGGCTGGCCTGTTCGACGCGGGCGGCCACATTGCCTCCGCCGCGCAAGGCCGCCATCACCGCGGACCAGTCGATCGACAGCAAGGCCAGGGCCGTCGCCAGCATCGGGATCAGGAGCGCCAGCCACATCGCAAAGCCGCGGATGAACAGATGCCAGCCGGAGCCTTCGAAGCGTCCCGGCAGATCGCCGTACCAGGTCTCATTCATCTTGAAGCGCTCGAGCGCCGCGCGGTTGAACGGATAGGCGAAGCCGAGCGTCAGGATGGTCCAGCCCCACCACCAGACCGCGCAGATCGAATAGCGCACCGCCGACCCGGTTTGATGAAACCGCAGGCCGCGGAACACGGTCCGGGTCAGCCGGTAGCGCCGCGCGAGGAAGATTCCGTACTGGCTCATGAAGGCGAGCAGCAGCAGCGCCGACGCGGAGATCGCATTGCCGAAGGCGCCGAGGTCGAGCACGGTGATGGTGAAGGCGATATA
>JAEWHY010000356.1 GCA_023387555.1 Pseudomonadota bacterium | reverse complement strand
CCGCAGGATGTCCAGATAACCTTCGTCGGCCTCGGTGGGGCGCGCGGTGAGCCGCCATGCAAATTCCGCGAGCGCCCGCTGCCGGTCGCTCAGCGGCGCGCTGCGCCAGTTGATCGTGAGAATATCGACGGCATGCTTGGCGAGGCCGTAGCGCTGCAGCGCGGCCGTATGCGACATGACACAGACGTCGCACCGGTTTTCGACGCTGACCACCAGCGCCAGCAATTCACGCTCCAGCGCCGGCAGAAGCGCATCGTCGCTTCGCATCAGCCGGTCGATATAGCCCTGAAGCAGCGTGAGCCGGTCGGCTTCGATTGGAAGCCGCAGGAAATTACGGTCATAGCCGAGCCGCTTTGCGGATTCCTCCCGAAGCCTGCGGACCTTCTCAGGCACGATTTCGGGCTCCCGCAGGCGCAGCGCGCAGAGTGCATCGGGCGCGCGCGCGGCTTCGCGCTTGCTGGGGATCGTCATTCGGCGTCTCGCTCCGTGGCCGGCTGAGCTGGCGTTCTATTATTTGGAATGTTATTCTATTATCTAGATCGTAATGCAGCGCCGCCTTTGCTGTCAACGAACCGGCCCGCTGCGATGGAACGACCATGGACACGACCCTGATCAAAGGACTGCGCGTTCTCGAAACGCTGGCCAACAGCACAGACCCCTTGAGTCTTGCGGAAATTGCGGCGGCGACCGAACTCGGGAAGAGCAACGCACATCGTGTCCTCAAGACCCTCGTGCATTGTGGATATGCGCGGCAGGACGCGGTGACAGCGCGCTACCAATGCACACTGAAGATGTGGAAGTTCGGCTGCCGGATTTCGGACAATATGGACCTGCGCGGCATCGCGCGTCCGCATCTGCGCAGGCTTTCGGAGATGACCTCTCAGACGGTCCATTTGGCGATCTACGAAGGCGAGGAGGTCACCTACATCGAGAAGATCGACGGCCTCGAACCGATCGTCGCCTATTCGCGACTGGGCGGCGGTGGGCCCTTGCATTGCAGTGCGTGCGGGAAGGCCATGCTCGCCTTCGCTCCGGATGATGTCGTCGCGCGGGCCAGCAAGACGTTGCGCCGTTTTACGCCGAACACGATTGTCGATCCGGCAAGGCTCGCGAAGGAGATTCAAACGATCCGACGCCAGGGCTATGCGGTGACGCGCGGCGAATGGCACGAGGCGATGTCCGGCATCGCCGCACCGATTTTTGCAAGGCAGAACGTCGTGATTGCCGCGGTCGGCGTCTTCGGCTTGCTGGCCCGCATGACATCGGCACGCTTGCGCGAATATGCGCCTTTGGTGATCGGGACGGCCCAGGCCATTTCGCGCGAGATCGCCTGACACGGCCATCTGGTCCGTAACGCTTGAAGTCATGATCCGGACTCTCCGGTCCGCCAGTCCCATGACGCAAAGATCAATCACCGTTGCTGCGACGACGCAATCGCGAAACGTCGCGTTTGATGTGCGTGACCGAAATTCGAAACTGGGTTCTATCGAAGCATCCGCTTAGCGCAGAATATTCTTCCTCTCGCCAATCGAGCCGAACTCATCGGCGCGTGATCGCGCCTATGGCCTCATATCTTTTCGAGAATATCGTTGGACTCGGCAGTCAATTCGCTGCGGTGGAGGGCGTGTTACTGCGAAGGCCAAGCAACAAAGCGCTGGCTTCGAGGTGCCGCAGCATCTCGTGATTGCAGAATGAAGCGATGACGCTGCGCGCGACTGCGCGTTACAGCACGGGAGCGGCTTCCAGCACCGGGATCTGCATCGCCGTTTCGGTCTGATCGGCGAGCAGTAGTTCCACCGCCTCGCAGGCGCGCGCCGGGCTGTAGGGCTTGCGCAGCGTTGCGGCATTCGGAAGCTTCTGCAAGTCATCCAGCCGCCACCAGCGTCCCGAGGCGAACAGGATCGGCATTTGCGGGTTGGTAATGCGGACGCGTTCGGCGAGCGCGACGCCGTCCATGTCCCCCGGCAGGTTGATGTCGGTGAACAGAAGATCGATGCGCGTGCCATTTGCCAAGTGGGCGATGGCGTCCTGCGCATTGGCGACGATGAGCACTGAATGGCCGGACTCGGCGAGCACCTCGCCGATGATCTCGGCGATCAGCGCTTCGTCTTCAACCAGGAGGATGCAGGTCTTTCGCGGCGCGGCGACGTCCGGTGTGATTTCGGATCTGACCTTTCGGTCGGCCTTCCGTTTCGATGACTTCTGCGTCATGGTCTACCCCTCGTTACGCAATACTACGGGCGGGTAAATCTTGGCCGGTGCATTTGTTCGCAAAGTGTCGAAAGTTTAACGGGCTCAGGAATAACGAAGCGTTAAGTTAACGAATATGGCGAGCAAGGATTCACGCGAGACCGGCTTTGTGGAGATCACCCCCGAGGTGCTGCTCAAGGCCTATGCGTGCGGTATTTTCCCGATGGCGGAGAATGCCGACGATCCCTCTTTGTACTGGTTCGAACCGGATATGCGGGGCGTGATCCCGCTGGAAGACTTCCATGTGCCGCGCAGGCTGGCGCGGACGGTACGGAGCGACCTCTACGAAATCTACGTCGATCGCGACTTCCAGGCGGTCATCGATGGCTGCGCGGAACCCGCGGTCGGCCGGTCGCGGACCTGGATCAACCAGCGCATCCGCTCGCTGTATTGCAAGCTGCACGAGATTGGCCATTGCCACTCGGTGGAGGCCTGGCGCAACGGGAACCTGGTCGGCGGTCTCTATGGCGTGAGGCTCGGCCGAGCGTTCTTCGGCGAGAGCATGTTCCACCGCGAGCGCGATGCGTCCAAGGTCGCCCTGGTGCATCTGGTCGCGAGGCTGCGGGCGGGCGGTTTCACCCTGCTCGACACCCAGTTCGTGACCTCTCATCTGTCGCGGTTCGGCGCCACCGAGGTCACCAAGCGCGCCTACAACCGGCTGCTGGAACGCGCGCTCGACGGCGAGGCGGATTTTTTCGCGCTCGAGCCCGACCCGTTGCCGGGCGCGGCCGCGCTCGCAGCCCTTGGCGAGCGCGCGACCGGCGACTAGTCAATCAACGCTAGCCAATTAACGGAAGCGATCAGCGGATCGGTGTCGGGAACGGATTGGCGCCGCCGCCCGCCGGTGGCTGAGGGCGCGGTCGCGGCGGCTGCTGGGGACGCTGCGCCTGCGGGCGCGGGGCCGCCTGTTGCGGCGGCTGCGACTCCTGCGGCGTCTGTGCCTGCTGCGGACGCGGGCGCTGTTGCGGCTGCGGCTGCGCGGGCGGCGCGTCGGGATTGTCCTCCGCGGCCTCGCTTTCCGGAATCACCTGCGGCGGCCCCTGCAACCCGAGCTGTGGCGGCGCGGGCTGTTCGGCCACATTCATCGTCGGCTGTTTGCAGTCATTGAGCCAGACGTCATAGATCGGATGCTCGACCGCATTCAGGCCGGGACTGGCTGCGAACATCCATCCCGAGAAGATCCGGCGCACTTCGCCCTGCAGCGTCACCTCGCTGACTTCGACGAAGGCATCGGTCGCGGCGGATTCGGTCGGCGGACGCGTGTAACAGACCCGCGGCACCACCTGCAGCGCGCCGAATTGCACGGTCTCATTCAGTTCCACATCGAACGAGATGATCCGACCGGTGATCTTGTCGAGCCCGGAGAACACCGCCGTCCGGTTGGGAATTTTCTGGGCCGGCGGCGCATTGACCACCTCGTCGCCGGGCTGCGGCGCGGTCACGGCCGGCTGCGGCGTGCCACGCGGCGCGCGGATATTCGGCGGCAGAGGCTGCGCGTCCTGTTGCTGCCGGGCGCCGGGAGGCGGCGGCAGTGGCTCGCTCTGGATCGGTTGCGGCGCACGCCGTGCGGCGGGCGGAGGCCCGGGCGGCAGGCGATCGGGAAATTGCTGCTGCTGTTGTGGAAACGGCTGACGTCCACCCGGCACGCCGGCCGGCGGACGAGGCGGCGGATCACCAAAGATGGAGCCGAACTGGGCAACGGCGCCGGTTGGCGCCGCGCAGAGCATCGCAGCACCCGCCGCCGCAGCGACCAGCCCTGCAGCACGCCGTCCTAACCCGACAACCGTCATTAACACCCCGGACCAAGCAATCTCGCTCGCCGGCGATTATTGCACATTTCCGGTTAACACGGCGAATGCGGCGGCGGAAGGGCCGATGCGCGGCATAATGGCCCGCCATACGGACCGGCCGAACCGCTTGCCGGGCCCGCACCGGACCTGCATGCTGTGCGAATCCGAGAGCGCCGCGAAGGCGCCTAATCGAGGGAGGACCAGTATGCCGTTCGTCACCGGCCGCAGGGCGCTGCTTGCGCTCGCAGCCTGCGCCATTTTGCAACCCACACCGTCTTTCGCCCAGGATTATCCGGCGCGCCCGATCACCATCGTGGTCCCGCTGGCCGCCGGGACGGGCATGGATTCGCTGGTCCGGCTTTACGCCGACAAGCTGCAGACCTCGCTCGGCAAGCCCGTGGTCGTCGAGAATCGTCCGGGCGCCGCGCTGATGCTGGCGGCCTCCGCGGTCGCGACCGCGCCGGCCGACGGCTACACCCTGCTGGTCTCGACCAGCGCGCCGATGGCGATCAACCCGGTGCTCTACAAGAAGCTGCACTACAATCCGGATAAGGACTTCACGCCGATCTCGCTCTACGTGAAATCGCCCTTCATCCTGGTGGTGAACCCGGAGCTGCCGATCAAGTCGGTGCCCGAGCTGATCAAATACGCCAAGGAGAGCAAGACGCCCCTCAGCTATTCGTCGCCGGGCGCCGGCACCGCGCTGCATCTGTCGTCCGAATACATGAAGAAGCGCTACGGTCTCGACATCGCGCATGTGCCCTACAAGTCATCGCCGCAGGCCGTCGCCGACATCGCGGCGGGCCATGTCGCGATGTCGTTCGCGGAAGCCGGCGCCTCGCTGCCGCTGATCAAGGACGGCAAGCTGCGCGCCATCGCGGTATCCTCGCAGGCCCGCCTGCCCTCCTTGCCGGACATCCCGACCTTCGCCGAAGCCGCCAACGCACCCGACTTCGAGGCGGTGTCGTGGCACGTGTTGCTGGCGCCGGCAGCGACGCCCAAGCCGATCGTCGACCGGCTTCATGCCGAGATGAAAAAGATCATGAGCGATCCGGAGATGAAGAAGCTCGCCAGCAGGATCGGCCTGATTCCGGTGGATACGCCCTCGGTCGACGGCATCCAGCAATACTTCACCAGCGAGCGCGAGAAATGGGGGACGCTGGTGCGTCAGCTCGGTCTGGAAGGCTCGATGTAGCGCCGGGCGAAGTGTGATTGCCGGACTCGTTCCGGCAATCCACGTCTCAATCCTCGTCTGGAGGCCCGCGCCGGTACGAGATGCGGCGACACGTCATGAAACGTGTTGTGATGCAGGCGCGGTGAGACGGCTGCGCGGGCCAAGCCCGCGCTTTGGGGATGTGCGGACGCCTCAGCGGCCCGGCGTCCAGGCCTTGTAATCGCCGGTGGCCTTGGGCCGGCGGCCCTGCGCCAGTGTCGATCCGGCCGGCCGATACGCACCCGGCGTGCCGGTCAAATTGGGCCGATGCGGCTTCTGCCAGGCCCGCGGCTTGTACTTTTCCTCGGTCGGCGGCGTATCGACAATGTGGTGCATCCAGCCATGCCAGGCCGGCGGGATCATCGAGGCCTCGGTATAGCCGTTGTAGATCACCCAGCGCCGCTCGAAGCCGAGCACCGGATCGATCTTGCCACCCTTGGTCCGGTAGTAGCGGTTGCCGTTTTCGTCCTCGCCGACCAGTTCGCCATACAGCCACGTCCAGAGCTGGGTGTTCAGCGTCTGGCCGTTCCACCAGGTGAAGAAGCGAAGCAGGAAACTCTTCATGTTGCGCCGCGTTGGTTCGATATCGCGGGTTTCATGCCATTGCCGGGGGATGAAGTCCATAGAGCCCTTTTCGTGCGGAAATTGACCATTCCGGTTCCCTGATGGACACGTTTCCGACCCTTCCGGCGAGAATCGGCTCCTTCGTCGCCCTGATCCCGGTTTCGCTGGTGACGGTCATCATGCTGGCGCTGGCCGCCCTCATCGGCATCGGCGCGTTCTGGCTGATCGACCGGCTGACATGGCGGCTGTTCGCGACCCGCTATCCGAACCTGTTCGCCTTCCTCCACCGCACCAAGGGCGTTGTCTGCTTTACGCTGGTGCTGCTGGCGATGGCGATCGCTGCGCACAACGTCCCGCTGTCCCCGGAGGCCGCCGATGCGCTCAGGCGAATCTTCCAGGTCGGCTTCATCGTCATGCTGGGCTGGCTCGCGATCGTCGGCACCAAAATGGCGGCCGATGTGTATCTGTTGCGGTTCAGGATCGACGTCGAGGACAACCTGCTCGCGCGCAAGCAAGTCACCCAGGTCCGCATCTTCAAGGGCGCGCTGCAGACGCTCATCGTCGTCGTCACCATCGCCGCTGCGCTGATGACGTTCGACGTCGTGCGGCAGTTCGGCCTGTCGCTGCTCGCGTCCGCCGGCTTCGCCAGCATCATTGTCGGCCTCGCCGCGCGTCCGCTGCTCTCCAATCTGATCGCCGGCATGCAACTGGCGATGACGCAGCCGATCCGGATCGACGACGCCGTGGTGGTCGAAAACGAATGGGGCTGGATCGAGGAGATCACCTCCACCTATGTTGTGATCAAGTTGTGGGACTGGCGGCGACTGATCGTGCCGCTCTCCTATTTCATGGAGAAGCCGTTCCAGAACTGGACGCACGAGACCGCCTCGCTGATCGGCACGGTCCTCCTCTATGTCGATTATACCGTTCCGGTCGAGGACGTGCGGCAGGCACTCTATCGCTTCGCGCGCGAGTCCCGGCTGTGGGATCGGCAGGTGGTCAGCCTGCAGGTCACCGACAGCAAGAGCAACGTGATCGAACTGCGCGCGCTGGTGAGCGGCCGCAACTCGTCAGAGGTTTTCGATCTGCGCTGCGAGATCCGCGAACGGCTGATCGACTATCTGCAGAGCGAGCATCCACAGGCACTGCCGCGCGCACGCGAGGAATTGTTCCCGCACGACGGCGCGCCGCAGCTCGCACCGCTGCACGGCGACTTCTCCCGGCAACCCGCGGCGGCGAAGTCCTGAAGGCCGCGCCAGCGTTGCGCACCTGCTGTTGCACATGATTTGCAGTTGAAATCACAATGCTTGCGCACGCTGGTGCGGCGGCCTAGATCGCGGGCTTCGATCACCCGGGCCCATGATGAAGCGCGTCCAACATATCGCGATCGGCAGTATTCTGGTCGGCATTATCGTGCTCGGCCTGAAATATCTTGCATGGCACATGACCGGCAGCGTCGCGCTGCTGTCGGATGCGATCGAGAGCATCGTCAATGTCGCGACCGCCATCGTGGCGCTGATTGCGATCCGGATCGCCGCGCAGCCGGCCGACGCCAATCATCCGTACGGGCATCACAAGGCCGAATATTTCTCCGCCGTCGTCGAGGGCGTGCTGATCATCGTCGCCGCGCTCGCCATCTTCCGCGAAGCCTATTTCGCCTATCTCACGCCCCGGATGGTCCAGGTGCCCTGGAACGGCCTTGCGGTGAACGGGGCGGCGACCGTCATCAACGCGGTCTGGTGCTACGTCCTGATCACCCAGGGACGCAAGCGCCGGTCGCCCGCGCTCATCGCCGACGGCCGGCATCTGTTCAGCGATGTGCTATCCTCCATCGGCGTCATCGCCGGCGTCGCCCTTGCTGCCCTCACCGGCTATGTGGTCATCGATCCGATTCTCGCGGGCCTGGTGGGACTGGGCGTCCTGTGGGCCGGCTGGCGGGTCATGAAGGGGTCACTTGGCGGGTTGCTCGACCAGGCGGTCCCGAACGGCGACCTCGCCCGCATTCGTGCGATTATCGCTGCGAATGCCGATGGCGCGATCGAAGCGCACGACCTGCGCACCCGGCATGCCGGCCGCATGACCTTCGTCGACTTCCACCTGGTCGTGAAAGGCACAATGAGCGTCACCGAGGCACACGACATCTGCGACCGGCTCGAGCGCGCGCTGAAGGCCGAGATCGAGGACGCACTGATCTCGATTCACGTCGAGCCCGACGACAAGGCCAAGCATTCCGGCATCGTCGTCCTATAGCACCGCTACATTCCTCACTTTGAGTGAGAGCCGATACCAGAGGGCAGCTTGACCGCCCTCCCCCTCCCCCTACGCTCGGGGCACGGAGCCCGCCGTCCCGGCAAGGCCGGCTCCGCAAATCAAGGGAGGACCGCAATGGCTGTTGCTCGCGTGACCGAACTGATTTCCGCTTCCAACAAAAGCTTCGAGGACGCCATCCAGACCGGCGTCTCGCGCGCGGTGAAAACCCTGAAGAATGTCGAGGGCGTGTGGGTCGAAGGCCAGAAATGCGTCATCAACGACGGCAAGATCGACGAATATCGCGTCAACCTGAAGGTGACCTTCATCCTTGAGGACTGACGCACGTCCGCGTCGCGAACGCACAACCGAGAGCGAAGCCGACCCGGCGCGGCGGAAACGCAACTTTTCCGCAGCGCTGCCGGTGCGCGCCGCCATGCGGTTCTGGCGGGGCGGACCGGCGCCATGGCGGAGCCTGTCGCTGTCAGTTCGGGTCAAACACAGCGATCTGCCGGATGGCCGGCCTCCTACCCTATCCAGGACGCTGAAATTATTGCGAGAATCGGTGCGCGATCCGGCCTCCGAAACGACGGCGAGCGGTGCGATGTCACCTCTCAAGAACGAAATCTCGCCCGCGCTCCCTCCTGAGGCTTGACAGCGAATCCCTTGAACCAAGCCGGTTTCCGGCCCCGCGCCGGGACCGTTAACCCCTGCGCTTCGTCGCACGCGATTTGGACTTGGCGAATCCGGAAAGGCCTCCCAAAGTGTCATCACTGGTTTGTGAGTAATCCCCATAATTCCCAGCCCGGGACACAAGCTTTAGGGTTTCTTTGACACCTAGGCACTAGTCCTTGACGGGCCGGCCAGTACTTCCTAGGTTGAGTCCCAGTCCGGCGCGGGTGTGTGTGAAGTCTCCGCCGGCCCCTCCGACAGCGTTGAGAGGCTGACACCCCCCGCCCAGAATGATGCCCTTGGCGGGGGCGGCTTTCGCTTCGCCGCGGGTGGCTGAACGAATGCGGCCGAACCAGCATTCGGTGTGAGTGAACGGGCGTCGAACAAGAACGATGAGCCGAATGGCGCAGGCGGGACGGGCCTGCGTCACGGAACTGACCGGCGCAATGGCGCCGGTGACGAAAAACGGGGCGAGAAGAATGCGAATCGAACGGCGCTTCACCAAAGACGGGCAGTCTCCCTATGCGGAGATCGCTTTCCGTCTGACCACGAGCGAGATCAAGAACCCCGACGGTTCGGTGGTTTTCCGGCTGGAAAACGTCGAGGTGCCGGACTTCTTCTCGCAGGTGGCGTCCGACGTCCTGGCCCAGAAGTATTTCCGCAAGGCCGGCGTCCCCTCGCGGCTCAAGAGCGTCGAGGAGAATTCCGTCCCCTCGTTCCTGTGGCGCAAGGTCGCCGATCACGCCGCGCTGTCGCTTCTGCCCGAGAGCGAACGCTATGGCGGCGAGCATTCGGCGAAGCAGGTATTCGACCGGCTGGCCGGCACCTGGACCTATTGGGGCTGGAAGGGCGGCTATTTCGATTCCGAAAATGACGCGCAGATCTTCTTCGACGAACTCCGCTACATGCTGGCGATGCAGATGTGCGCGCCGAACTCGCCGCAATGGTTCAACACCGGCCTGCACTGGGCCTATGGCATCGATGGGCCCTCGCAAGGCCATTACTATGTCGATCACATCTCCGGCGAACTGAAGAAGTCGGACTCAGCCTACGAGCATCCGCAGCCGCATGCCTGCTTCATCCAGTCGATCTCCGACGATCTGGTGAATGAAGGCGGCATCATGGACCTGTGGGTCCGCGAGGCGCGCCTGTTCAAATACGGCTCCGGGACGGGTTCGAACTTTTCGCGGCTGCGCGGCGAAGGCGAGAAGCTGTCGGGCGGCGGCAAGTCGTCCGGCCTGATGTCGTTCCTCAAGATCGGCGACCGCGCCGCGGGCGCGATCAAGTCGGGCGGCACCACGCGCCGGGCCGCCAAGATGGTGGTGGTCGATGCCGACCATCCCGATATCGAGCAATATATCGACTGGAAGGTGAAGGAGGAGCAGAAGGTCGCCGCCCTCGTCACCGGCTCCAAGATCAATCAGAAGCATCTGCGCGCGGTGCTGAAGGCCTGCGTGAATTGCGAAGGCTCCGGCGACGACTGCTTCTCCCCCGAGAAGAATCCGGCGCTCAAGCGCGAGATCAAGCTCGCCCGCAAGGCCTATGTGCCCGACAACATGATCAAGCGCGTGATCCAGTTCGCGCGCCAGGGCTATACCGACATCGACTTCCCGATCTACGACACCGACTGGGATAGCGAAGCCTATCTCACCGTCTCGGGCCAGAACTCCAACAACTCGGTGCGCGTCACCGACGACTTCCTGAAAGCGGTCGAAAACGATGGCGATTGGGACCTGACCTGGCGCAACCGCAAGGGCGCCGCGAAGTCGCTGAAGGCGCGCGACCTGTGGGAGAAGATCGGCCATGCCGCCTGGGCCTGCGCCGATCCCGGCCTGCAATTCCACACCACGGTCAACGACTGGCACACCTGCCCGGCCTCGGGCGAGATCCGCGCGTCGAACCCGTGCTCGGAATACATGTTCCTCGACGACACCGCGTGCAATCTGGCGTCGCTGAACCTCCTCACCTTCCTCGACAAGGAGACCCGGCGGTTCGACGTCCAGTCGTACGAGCACGGCGTGCGGCTGTGGACCATCGTCCTCGAAATCTCGGTGCTGATGGCGCAATTCCCCTCCAAGGAAATCGCCCAGCTGTCCTACGAATACCGCACCCTCGGCCTCGGCTACGCCAATATCGGCGGCCTCCTGATGTCGTCCGGCATTTCCTATGACTCGGACGCCGGCCGCGCGATCTGCGCCACGCTGACCGCGATCATGACCGGCATCTCCTACGCGACCTCGGCGGAGATGGCGTCCGAGCTCGGCACCTTCCCGGGCTTTGCCAGGAACCGCGAGCCGATGCTGCGCGTCATGCGCAATCATCGCCGCGCAGCTTACGGCGAAAGCGTGGGCTACGAGCAACTCGGCACCAATCCGGTGCCGATCGACGCTTCGCATTGTCCCGACCCGAACCTCGTTCGGCATGCCAAGCTCGCCTGGGACAAGGCGCTGGCGCTCGGCGAGCAGCACGGCTATCGCAACGCCCAGGCGACCGTGATCGCACCGACCGGCACCATCGGCCTCGTGATGGATTGCGACACCACCGGCATCGAGCCGGACTTCGCGCTGGTGAAGTTCAAGAAGCTGGCGGGCGGCGGCTATTTCAAGATCATCAACCGCGCCGTGCCGGAAGCCCTGCGTGCGCTCGGCTACAGCGAAGCCCAGATCGCCGAGATCGAGGCCTACGCCGTCGGCCACGGCAATCTCGCCAACGCGCCGGCGATCAACCACTCCACCCTGAAGGCCAAGGGCTTTACCGCCGAAGCCATTGCGCTGGTCGAAAAATCGCTGCCGACCGCCTTCGACATCAAGTTCGTCTTCAACAAGTGGACGCTGGGCGAGCAATTCTGCCGCGACGCACTTGGCGTGCAGCCGGCCGATCTGGCCAATCCGACGTTCGATCTGCTTGCGCATCTCGGCTTCACCAAGCGCGAGATCGAAGCCGCCAACATCCATGTCTGCGGCGCGATGACGGTGGAAGGCGCGCCGCACCTGAAGCCCGAGCATTATGCGGTGTTCGACTGCGCCAACCCGTGCGGCCGCACCGGCAAGCGCTATCTCTCGGTCGAAAGCCACATCCGCATGATGGCGGCGGCGCAGCCGTTCATCTCGGGCGCCATCTCCAAGACCATCAACATGCCGAACGAGGCGACGGTCGAGGACTGCAAGAACGCCTACCTGCTCTCCTGGAAGCTGGCGCTGAAGGCCAACGCGCTCTACCGCGATGGCTCCAAGCTCTCCCAGCCGCTGAACGCGCAGCTGATCGCCGACGAGGAGGACGAAGACGAGGACATCGAGGCCTTCCTCGACAAGCCGGCCGCCGCGCGGACCGCACAGCTCGCCGAGCGCGTCATCGAGAAGGTGGTCGAACGCGTCACCGTGATCCGCGAGCGCGAAAAGCTGCCGTCGCGCCGCAAGGGCTACACCCAGAAGGCCGTGGTCGGCGGTCACAAGGTGTATCTGCGCACCGGCGAATACGACGATGGCCGGATCGGCGAGATCTTCATCGACATGCACAAGGAAGGCGCGGCGCTTCGCTCCTTGATCAACAATTTCGCGATCGCGATCTCGCTCGGCCTGCAATACGGCGTGCCGCTCGAGGAATATGTCGATGCCTTCACCTTCACCCGGTTCGAGCCCTCGGGCCCGGTGCAGGGCAACGACACCATCAAGTTCGCGACCTCGATCCTCGACTATGTGTTCCGCGAACTCGCCGTGTCCTATCTCTCGCGGTTCGACCTCGGCCATGTCGATCCGTCGGAAGGCGCGTTCGATGCGCTCGGCAAGGGCGAGGAAGAAGGCAAGCTGCCGGGCGTGCCCTCGCCCGCGGCCAAGTATCTGTCGCGGGGCCTGACGCGTTCGCGCACCGACAAGCTCGGCGTGATCTCCGGCGGCACCCATCATGCCGGCGGCGCGGCGCAGCAGGCGGCGGGCAACGTCACCTCGCTCCGCAGCGAAGGCGCGACGGCGCTGAAAAGCGGGGCGACCCCCGCGCTCGACCTCAACCCGGTGGCGGAGCGCATGCGCGCGATGCTGGACGAGCCCAAGGCGCAGCCGCGGGCGGCGGTGTCCGAGCGGCGCGCCGAAGCCAAGGCCCGCGGCTACGAGGGCGAAGCCTGCGGCGAGTGCCAGAACTTCACGCTGGTGCGCAACGGCACCTGCATGAAGTGCGACACCTGCGGCAGCACCACGGGGTGTAGCTGAGGGCATAAGGGGCGCAGTTCGTATCGACGCCGATCGAATCTGCGTCCCACAGCAAGACGTTCTGTATAAGCAAGTCTATGAGGCCCCGCCGGAAACGGCGGGGCCTACGCATTTCTCGACACTCGCGCCTTCGCCGCACGGCTGTCATCCGACGAGCCTGCCGCCGCCTTACGCCATGGCCGTCGCGGTAAATCCCAGGCCGCGATTGAGTTTCGCTGTACTCGCCAAGAGGAGGCCGGCGAGCTTTGCCAGCGCCTTCTGGCTGAAGCGGGCCTTGGGCACGGTGATGCTGAGGCAGCCGATCGCGCTTCCCTCCGAATTGAACAGCGGCGCCGCCATCCCCACCGCGCCCTCGATCTTCTGGCCCTGCGTGAGCGCGTAGCCGCGCTCCCGAATGCCGCGCAGCTCCTTCATGAGGGTGGCTTTCGCCGGCAGCCTGTCGCCCGAGACCGGGGAGCGATCGTTGTCCTCGAGCGCCGCCTCGATTTCCGCCTCCGGCAGGAACGCCAGCACCGCGCGCCCGGTCGCGCCCCACAGCAGCGAATGCGGCTGATACATGTCGATCTGATAACGGAGCGGATGGGAGGAATATTCCGCATGCAGCGCCATCACCTTGCGCGATGACGGCACATAGCGCAGCAGGACGCAGGTCTCGTCGCTTTCCTTGACCAGCGCGCGCATGATCGGCCGCGCGAGATCGGTAATCTGGACCTTCGCCGCAACCAGCGATCCGATGCGAATGAATTCCAGTCCCGGCCCATACATCGCACGCGAGGGCGCGCGCTCCACGATACCTTCCTTCGCCAGGAGGCCAAGCAGACGATGCACCGTGCTGGCAGGCAGATTGAGCGACTGGCACAGCGATTTGATGGATACGTCGCCGTCGGCCTCGGCGAGACAGGCCAGCAACTTCACCACCCGCGTCACCGTTCCGGCCCCGGACATTTCCGAAGCGCGGGACAACAATGCCGCCGGTTTCGCCGACTTGCTGCGACTGTCCTTCATTGCCGACTTCTGCGGACTTCAGATCCGAGGCCATGCCTTTGCGTTGTCCACAACAGCACAACGGAATGCCGGGATCAACGCACTTTCCGATTAGCGGAAAAATTGCTCATTTACCGGAATTGTCGTAGGCAGGCGCTCCGGAAAAAGGCTGCATGAAGTCAGCCGAAGAACTGAAAGTAACAAGAGGAAATTTTTACGGTGTCCGCCATGAAGACCAAGAGCCTCCTCTGCAGCCTGATCACGCTCGCCACGCTTGGCATGGGCGTTCCAATGGCGTCCGCCGAGAGTTTCCCGTCGAAACCGATCCGCGTCGTTGTGCCCTTCCCCGCCGGCGGCGGTACCGACATCCTGATGCGGATCATCCAGGATAAATACGCCGCGCAGCTCGGCCAGCCGGTCGTCGTCGACAATCGTCCCGGCGCCAGCGGCAATATCGGCGCCGGCGTCGCCGCAAAATCGACGCCCGACGGCTACACCCTGCTCGTGCAGGGCACGATTATCGGCATCTATCCGAGCGTGTTCTCGAGCCTGCCGTATGATCCGTTCAAGGACTTCTCCTACATCGGCGGCGTTGCCGAATCCCCGGCCGTCATCGTGGTCAATCCGAACTCCAAGATCAAAACGATCCAGGACCTGATCGAAGAGGGCAAGAAGCGTCCGCTGAATTTCGCATCGGCCGGTGTCGGCGCACCTCAGCATCTGGCGACCGAGCGGCTGGCGCGGCTCAACAAGACCCAGATGACGCATGTCCCCTACAAGGGCTCCGCCACCGCGGTCGCCGATCTCCTCGCTGGCGTCCTCGATTTCGGTTCGCTCAGCCTCAGCTCGGTGATCACGCTGGTGCAGGAAGGCAGGCTGCGCGCGATCGCCGTCGCCAGCGACAAGCGCAGCAAGGTGCTGCCGGACGTGCCGACGATCAAGGAAGCCGGCTTCGGCGACGTCTCCGGCACCATCCGTTTCTTCCTGGCCGCACCGGCTGGCACGCCGCCGGCAGCCGTCGAAAAGCTCAGCAACGACCTGCAGACCGTGGTCAAGAACCCGGACATCCAGAACGAGTTCCTGAAGCGCGGTTATGAAATCACGCTGGCCAAGCCGAAGGAAGTCGAAGCGATGATCGGCGAACAGCGCGACACCTGGCTGTCGGTGATCCGCGACCTGAAGCTGAAGTTCGACTGACGAAGCCGGGTAACAGCGAGCCAGCGATGACAACCAGGCCGGTCGGGTTCATCGGTTGTGGCCATATGGGCGGCGCCATGGCGCAGCGGCTCATTGATGGCGGCTTCGATGTGCTGATCTACGACCTCGATCCGGCACGGGTTGAAGCGCTGGCCGCTCATGGCGCACGGCCTGCCCAAAGCCCCGGCGTCATTGCGCGCGAAGCTGCGGTGATCCTCGCCTGCCTGCCATCGCAGGAGGCGAGCCTCGCCGTGGCCGCCGAGATCGCCAAGGCCGCACAGATGGGCCGCGCAGCCGAGGTCTATATCGAGACCTCGACCATCGGCCAGAAGACGATCCGAAACATCGAGTCGATGCTGCAGCCATGCGGCATCGCGATGCTCGACATGCCGGTCACCGGCGGCCCGAGTTGGGCCCGCGAAGGCCGCCTGACCGGAATCCTGTCCGGGGGGCGAGCAGCGCGCGAGAGCGCCGCTCCCGTACTCAATTGCATCGCGGGCCGGCTCATCGAGGTCGGCGAGCACGCCGGTCAAGGCCAGGTCGCGAAGGTCGTCAACAACATCCTGTCGCTCAGCGGCATGATGATCGCCTGCGAGGCGGTCGTTGCAGGCGTCAAGGCCGGCATCGATGCGGAAGCGCTGATCGAGACTATCAACAACGGCACCGGCCGCAATTCCGCGACGGCCGACAAGTTTCCGAAGGCGATCCTGCCACGCACTTTCAACTTCGGTGGACCGGTCGGCCTCGGCAACAAGGATATCGCCTTGTTTCTCGAGCTGACGGACGCCGAACACCGCTCGGACTCGATCGGTCACGCCGTTGCCGAACTCTGGCAACGGATCACCGATGACATCGGCGGCAACGCCGACCTGAGCGAGATGGTCAAGTTCTTCGAGAAGCGCGCCGGCGTCGAGGTGCGAGGCCGGAACGCAGCACCACACCAAGCCTAAACGAGAGAATGGAGTCTTCGATGAAACTGCGTCTCTTCATCCTGGCTGCGAGCCTGCTTGGCTCACCGATGGCTGCGCATGCGCAATCGGACTATCCGAACCGGCCGATCAACATCATCGTCAACATCACGCCGGGCAGCGGCACCGACCTGATCGCGCGAACCGTCGCCGACGCGATGAAGGATACGCTGAAGCAGACCATCGTGGTCGAAAACCGCCCCGGCGCAGGCGGATCGATCGGTGCGGCCGTCGTCGCAAACTCCGCGCCGGACGGCTACCGCCTGCTTGTCACCTCTTCGGCGATCGCCGCCCTGCCCGCGATTCAATCGAAGCTCAGCTACGACACTGAGAATGACCTGACGCCGATCATCCCGCTCGCCGTTCTCCCGGCGGTTGTCATGGTGTCGCCGAGCAAGGGTATCAAGACACTCAACGAACTCATCGAGAGGGCGCGCAAGGCGCCCGGCGAAGTGATGTTCGGGTCGAGCGGCGTCGCCAGCGCATCGCACCTGGAGGTGGAACGGCTGCGCGCCGCCGCCAATATCAAGCTGACGCACGTGCCTTATCGCGGCGCTCCGGAAGCCATCGCCGACACCGCCGGCGGCCGTGTCGACTTCGTCATCGCACCGCTCGCCTCCGGCCGGTCCTTCATCGATGCCAATAAGCTCATCGCGATCGCATCCACCAGCAGCAAGCGCTCGCCGCTGATCCCCGACGTTCCGACCATCGCCGAATCCGGTCTCAACATGCGCCTCGGCGCCTGGGTCGGCCTGCTCGGCCCGAAGGACATGCCGCCGGAACTGGTGAAGAAAATCCACGACGCCACGGCCAAGGCGCTGGAGTCACCTCAGGTGAAGGATCGCTTCAGCAAGATGGCGGCCGAAGCCATGCCGATGTCGTCCGCCGAGTTCAAGACGCTGATCAGGGACGAGATCAAGAACAACAAGGAATTGCTGGCCGGCGTCGTACCGGCGGACAAATAGCCTGACTGAACGAAGAAGCGCGCGGCACAAGGC
>JAEWHY010000299.1 GCA_023387555.1 Pseudomonadota bacterium | reverse complement strand
GGTCGGCGGATAGACCCAAGGGTAGGCGCCGTCGAAGTCCTGGCCGAGCGCCGCGACAGCGGCGGCCTTGTGGGCGGCCAGGTCATAGGCCGCGGCCGGGTTTCCGTCCCAGACGTGCCGTCCGCCGGCCCAGACATTCACGAAGTCGGTGGCGATCGGCAGGCCGTCGGGGCCGACGAGCAGCGTGCCATGGAGCACTGCGACGACGAGATACATGGCATTCGCCACGCACAGGCCGAACAGCGTCAGTTCGACCGGCTTCGGCAGGCCAGGCGAGGGGGATCGAGACGGGCTGTTAGGGGCACAGGGCGCAGCGATCGTCCGGGCTGGCATGGCGGTTCGCTCGCAACGGCTGATAGAAACCGGCGAAACCTACGCCGGCTGTGCCTAAGGAGCGCTTAAGCCGCAGGGACGGGACTTAATGTCTGATCCCGGAACGAGTGGCGTCTCCGGACGTTAGGAGGCGCCATGACAATCCACACTATGCCACCGAAAATGAAACGTCCCGCCATGTTCGGGTTCCTGTGCGCCGGCTGTGGCCGCTGCCTCGAGGAACTGCAGGCCTGGCAGCTCGGCGCCGACCGGTTCTATTGCGGGATCTTCTGCCGCGAGGTTGACGAGCATCTGTCCGGGAAGCCCGCGCGTCGCCGCCGGAACGCGACCGGTTGATGACTGCATCGAACATTTGAAATGCCGCGCGGGTCCGTATATCTAAGTCCCGACTCAGGGTGCTGCGCGGTTCGCCGGGCCCTCCTGGGGGATGGTGAAATGGTATCACAGCAGACTCTGACTCTGTTTTTCTAGGTTCGAATCCTAGTCCCCCAGCCAAATCTCTCTTTTGGCCGAACTGGCGCTAGCGCCTGGCCCGGGATCGAGAAGCCTTCCTTCTCCTGCTCCTTGAGGGCGGGCATAGATCACCGCCTGCTTGCGGGCGGGATCGACGGTGGATGCGGCTTCGGTAGCTCTTTTCATGCTGTTTAGAATAAACTAAACAGCGCTATCGCAAGTCGGTGGGCCCCGAGAGCGTCGGTTTCGGCCTAGACAACTGTGCCAAAGAGCCTCCCGATCCCCGCCGTGATCGCCATAGCGACTGCTCCCCAGAAGGTTACACGCAACACCGCCTTGCCAACGCTTGCGCCCCCGGCGCGCGCACCGATTGCACCAAGAAGCGCGAGAAACAATAGTGATGCGATTGTGACGGCAAGTGCTATCGCAGTGGCCGGGACTAACAGAACGATCAGCAGCGGGAACGCTGCGCCCGTCGCGAAGGTTGCAGCCGAAGTCAGAGCGGCCTGAACCGGCCTTGCCGTGGTGACTTCCGTAATGTGCAGTTCATCGCGCACGTGAGCCGAAAGCGCGTCCTTCTCCATCAATTGCTCGGAAACCTGGCGGGCCAGTTCCGGCGACAGTCCGCGCGCGACATAGATGCCAGTCAATTCATCCAACTCGGCGTCCGGGTCATCGCGTAACTCTTTCATTTCGCGTGCGATGTCCGCGTTCTCAGTGTCGGATTGCGAACTCACCGAAACATACTCGCCCGCCGCCATCGACATGGCCCCTGCAACGAGGCCCGCGACGCCCGCTAGCAGAACATCGCTGCTTGACGCGTTGGCCGCCGCCACACCGACGATCAGGCTTGCGGTGGAGATGATCCCGTCATTCGCGCCGAGGACAGCCGCGCGCAACCAGCCGATGCGGGAGACCGCGTGATTTTCCGTATGGGACTTAAGTCGAGTCATGATCGAACTATTCCCTCACAAAACAAACATCGCCACCCCGCCGCCGTCATCACAGCCGTGGCGAGCCAGCCCACGAACTTTTCGCCGGCGCCTCGATCGAGACGCCGCGCGCATGGGCATATTCGGCGAGAAGCGCCTGCACGTCCCTTTCGATAGCCTCGTCGGGCACATAGGGAACGAACTTGGTCATTGATCGCCGATCCTCGTCTTCATCTTCGAAACCGTTATCGCCCGACCAACTTCACAGGCAAATTGCGGATTTGCGCCGGGCTGTAAATTGATACCTAAACACTGCGATGGAGGCGAAGAGGCGAAGCTCGCGAACGTCCTCAAGAATGCCCCGGAAATCAGCACTCGGGGCGAGGCCATATGGTTCGATAAGCGTTCAGAAACGGCAGCCAGTCTTCAAATTCGGACACCTCGTCAGCGCCGCTTGCGCGCGTTTTTACTCCGCCCCCATCTATCGCCGGTCCTTTCGCCTGCGTTCCTGAAGCAAGGTCCTGCCAAGCCATGGATCGAGCGATCGGCCCTTCTCTACGCCGGGGAACACGAGCGCACGCGGTTCCAGACGTGCCATGATCGCTACCAACGTCGCGTTGTCGCCATGACGCCGGGCCAGTAGCATCCGCGACGCCGCCTGCGCCTGCCCGCGGCGGCGACCTGCGTTTCTGCGCTGCCGGACGCCGAAGCCGCCAACTCGTTGCTTGGATCAACCTCCTCGTTGTCGGGTGACCCCCATGGCCTCGCATGCCGTTTCCGGTTCGGTTCTGCGTTTGTGTCTTGCGGCCCTCTTTTGTTGCTGCCTCGCTTCCACAGCCTCGTCACAGCCGCTGATCGTTGCGCTCGGCGACAGCAACACCGCGGGTTATGGCGTGGGGCAGGGCAATTCCTTCCCCTCGCAGCTCAACACCATGCTGCAGCGGCGTGGCTACAATGCGCGGATCGCCAATGCCGGGGTGTCGGGCGACACCTTCGGCGGCATGCTGAGCCGGCTCGACACAAGCGTGCCGGCCGGAACGCGCCTCGTGATCGTGCAGGGCGGATACAACGACCTCATTCGCGGCACGCCGCGCGACGTCATCATCGCCAGGATGCAGGGCATTCTCGCGCAATTGCGTGCGCGCCGGGTGCCTGCGGTGCTCTGCGGCTTTTTCTTTCCGGAATGGGACGCGGTCGGCCGCAGACTCGCGGCGCAATATGGTGCGCGGTTTGTACCCGGCAGCACCTGCTACTCACCCAGTCACACCGGGCCCGACCGTCTGCATATGTCTGCGGAAGGCCACACGGTGGTGGCGCAGCGTCTCGTGCCGGTGGTGGCGAGCGTCCTGAGCGCATCGCGCACCCAGCCTGCAAGACGGGCGGCGGGCAAGCGCGTGACGCGAACGCCGCAATAGCGCGTTTTTGTCGGGTCGACACGGGCACGGCGAAGACGACGCGTGGTGCAATGACCTGTTTCGAGATTTGAAGAGAAGCGAGAGAACCGGCGCGACGATCAGGCGGGGTGCCCGTCGTCGGGATCGAGCGGCATGTTCTCCTTTTCCTGCGGGGTCATGCGCGCCGGATCGGGCTCGCCCGGCACGCCGCGCGGGCCGAGACGCTCGCGCTGCATCTCATCCTCGGTCTTGAGGTGATCGCGGTTTTCGGAGAGGGGGCGCGGCTTTTTCGGCGGATGCGACGTCATGACGGGTCTCCTGTCCACCGGTGAACGTCCGCGCCACCGGAGCGTTCCGTTACGCCTTTTCGAGCGCGATCGTCAGATCCTCGATGATGTCGTCGGGATGTTCCAGCCCGACCGAAAGCCGCAGGAAGCCGTCGGTGATGCCGAGGTCGGCTCGCGCCTGCTGGGTGATGCGCTGGTGCGTGGTGGTCGCCGGATGCGTGATCAAACTCTTGGCGTCGCCGAGGTTATTGGAGATGCGCACGACCTGCAGCGCATCCTGCACCGCGAAGGCGGCCTGCTTGCCGCCCTTCACCTCGAACGCGACGAGGTTCGAGCCGCCCGACATCTGCCGCTTGATGATGTCGGCCTGCGGATGGTCGGCACGGCCCGGATAGATCAGCCGCGAGACCTTCGGGTGCGCCGCAAGCGCGTCGGCGACCTTGCCGGCGGAATCGGTCTGCTGGCGCACGCGCAGCGGCAGCGTCTCCAGACCCTTGAGCATCACCCAGGCATTGAACGGCGACATCGAGGGGCCGGTCTGCCGGTGCAGGTTGTGGATGTTGTCCTGGATGAATTTCGCCGAGCCCAGCACGATGCCGCCGAGACAGCGGCCCTGGCCGTCGATGTGCTTCGTCGTCGAATAGACCACGCAATCGGCGCCGAGCTTCAGCGGGCTCTGCCACAGCGGCGTGGAGAATACGTTGTCGACGGTCACCGTCGCGCCGGCGTCATGCGCGATCTTGGCCACCGCCTCGATGTCGATCACCTCCAGCGTCGGGTTGGATGGCGTCTCCATGAAGAACGTCTTGGTGTTCGGCCGCACCGCGTTCTTCCACTGATTGAGATCGGTGCCATCGACCAGCGTCGAGGTCACGCCGAAGCGCGGTAGCAATTCCTCGACGACGTAAAGACAGGATCCGAACAGGGCGCGCGACGACACGATGTGATCGCCGGCTTTCACCTGTCCCATCAGGGCCAGCGTGACGGCGGCCATGCCGGTCGCGGTCGAGCGCCCGTCCTCGGCGCCTTCGAAATCCGCCATGCGGGTCTCGAACATGCGGACCGTCGGATTGGCAAAGCGCGAATACTGGAAGCCCGGGCTCTCGCCCTTGAAGCGCGCTTCGGCCTGCGCGGCGCTGTCGTAGACATAGCCCTGCGTGAGGAACAGCGCTTCCGAGGTCTCGGCGAATTGCGAGCGCAGGATGCCGTGGTGGACGAGGCGGGTTTCGGGGCGGAAATGGCGTTGCGACGGCTTGGTGTCAGACGACATGGCAGGCTCCAGGCACAAAAAATCCCGGCCGGAAATCCGGGCCGGGCACACGCGTCCCCGGCCTTTTAGCGATTTGTTTTACGTGGCTGCAAGCCGGCCGGCTCAAATGACCACGGATCGAAATTGGTCTTACGCCCTGCGAGGTTGCGGCGTCAAGTCATGTTGCCACGCGCGCAATTGCGGACCGTCGTCCCGAGGAGCGAGCAAAGCGAACCTCGAAGGATCGGCGGTCCGATATCGTCCGTGTGGGCCGTCGCCCTTCGTGGGGATCGCTGCGCGATCGCACCTCAGGGTGACGGATCGGCACTACGCCGCCTTCGCCTTCTTCGCGGCCTGGATCGCCGCCCACACCCGTGCCGGAGAGGCGGGCATGTCGATATGGCGGATGCCATAGACCGACAGCGCGTCGACGATCGCATTCATCACGCAGACCAGCGCGCCGGCGCAGCCGGCCTCGCCGCAGCCCTTGGTGCCGAGCGGGTTCGTGGTCGCCGGCGACGGATGGCTGACAAAGCCGATATCGGGAAAGCTGTGCGCGCGCGGCATCGCGTAGTCCTGGAACGAGCCCGTCAGCAATTGGCCGTCCTCGTCGTAGGACACATTCTCCATCAGCGCCTGGCCGATGCCCTGGATCACGCCGCCATGCACCTGGCCCGCGACTAGCAGGGGATTGACGATGGTGCCGAAGTCGTTGACCGACGAATAGCGCACCACCTCGACGACGCCGGTCTCCGGATCGATCTCGACCTCGGCGACGTGGCAGCCGTTGGGAAAGCTCGACGGCACGCCATCGTTGATGATGCTGGCGTCGAGCGTCGCGGGCGTGCCGTCCGGCAGCTTCAGGCCTGCGCGCAGTTTGTCGGCCAGCTCCATGATGCCGATGGCGCGATCGGTGCCGGCGATCACGAAACGGCCGTCCGTGAATTCGATGTCGGCCGGCGCGGCTTCCAGCACATGCGAGGCGATCGCCTTGCCGTTCTCGATCACCTTGCCGGAGGCTTCGAGGATGGCGGCGCCGCTCGCGGTGATCGAGCGCGAGCCGCCGGTGCCGCCGCCGGCGGTGAGCTGATCGCTGTCGCCCTGCAGCAGGCGGATGCGCTCGAACGGGATGCCGAGCGCGCGCGACAGCACCTGCGCATAGGGCGCGGCGTGTCCCTGTCCGTAATCCAGCGTGCCGGTGATGATCGTGACATCGCCGTTCGGCTCGAACCGGATGGCGCCCATTTCTTTGCCGGGCGGTGCGGTGACCTCAAGGAACGAGCCGATCCCGAGACCGCGCAATTTTCCGCGGGCCTCGCTGTCGCGCTTGCGGGAGGCAAAGCCGGTCAGGTCCGCGCCGGCCAGCGCCTCCTTGAACAGCGCCGGAAAGTCGCCGCTGTCGTATTGCATGCCCGACGATGCATCGAACGGGATCTGCGCTGGCGCGATCTGGTTACGGCGGCGCAATTCGAGACGGTCGATCCCCATCTCCTGCGCCGCAGTGTCGATCAGCCGCTCCATATAGTAATTGCCTTCGGGACGGCCGGCGCCGCGATAGGCCGAGACCTGCGTGGTGTTGGTGAACACGCATTTGGTCGCGACTTCGAGCAGCGGCGTGCGGTAAACGCCCGGCGTATTCTTGACCGCATTCAGCGTTCCCGGCAGCGGCGCCACCATGGCAAGGAACGCGCCCATATTGGCGAAGCCGGTCAGCCGCACCGCAAGGAAATGGCCGTCCTTGTCGAGCGCGAGTTCGGCGGTGATCTCGTGGTCGCGCCCATGGGAATCCGAAACGAAGGCGCCGGAGCGGTCGTCGGTCCATTTTACCGGGCGGCCGAGCAGGCGGGCCGCATGCAGGATGCAGATATATTCGGAATAGGCCTGCGCCTTCATGCCGAACGAGCCGCCGACATTGGCGGTCAGCACCCGCATCTGCTCCGGTTTCAGCCCGAGAATGTCGGCGAGCTGGCCCTTCATGCCGAACACGCCCTGGCTCTGGGCGTGCAGCGTGAAGCGCCCGGTCTGCGCATCGTGTTCGGCCACCGCTGCGCGCGGCTCCATCGGCGCCACCACGAGCCGGGTGTTGCGCAGCGAGAGCCTTGTCACATGCGCGGCCTGTGCAAAGGCCGCGGCGACCTTCTCGGCATCGCCATAGTGATAGTCGAGTGCGACGTTGTCCGGCGCCTCGTCATAGAGTTGCGGTGCGCCGGGCTTGACGGCTTCGCTCGCCAGCGTCACGGCGGGCAGGGGGTCGATGTCGAGCGCCACGGCCTCGGCCGCATCGCGGGCCTGCGTCGCGGTCTCCGCCACCACGAAGGCCACGGGATCGCCGACAAAGCGCACCTTGTCCGAGGCGAGTGTGAAACGCTCCGGCTTCCTCATCGGGGAGCCGTCGCGATTCTTGAACGGCACGATGCATTTGAAGGTGCCGTAGCCGTCGAGGTCCTTCGCCGTATAGATGCCGAGCACGCCCGGCATGCCGGCGGCCTCCGCCGTATCGATGCCGTTGATGATGCCATGGGCGTAGGGCGAACGCACCATCACCGCATAGGCCTGGCCGGGCAGCGCGATGTCGTCGGTGTAGTGCCCCTGGCCCCGGACCAGCGTCGGATCCTCGGTCCGCGGAACCGGCTGGCCGACCCCGAATTTCACCACGGCCCAGTCGTCGGTGTTCGAGACATTTTCGCGGATATTCATGCGGCCCTGGCCTGATTTGCGGGTTGTCGTCCGACATAGCGGCGCGGCAAGGGCCGGGCAAGGATCGGCCGCGGCATGCCCCCGTCCCGGGGCGTGCAGGGCGGGTATCGATCCCGCCGGCCGGACCGTCGCGCCGACAGACCGGTTTCCCCCAAGGGGCAAACCGCGCTAGACTTTGTTCGATCTTAGGACACAACGCCGCAAGCCCCGGGCAGGGCACGCGGCAGGACGAGTTTGATGAGCGACGAGGTGCGGGCGACCGGCCTCGATCCTGCGCGCCAGCACCACCACCCCAATCCGCCGCCGTCAGTGGCGGAAGGAGGGGGGTCGCGGTCCGGCTTTGACGGGGGTCGAGGCTCGCCCAGACATCCCTCGGCAGAGGGCCGGGTGCAGGGCGAGCCCGCACCTTACGAACCGGTGCGCCGCGAGGCCCGCGCCGATTCTTCGGCTTTGGGGAGCGATCTCTACGGGCCGACCTATGCCGCGCTCGACCTTGGCACCAACAATTGCCGGCTGCTGGTGGCCCGCGCCACCCATGAAGGGTTCCGCGTCATCGATGCGTTCTCGCGGATCATCCGGCTCGGCGAGGGGATCACGGCCTCCGGCCGGCTCGGCGCGCCGGCGATCGGACGCGCCATCGAGGTGTTGCGCATCTGCCGCGACAAGATGCGTAACCGCGGCGTCACCCGCGCCCGCCTGATCGCCACCGAAGCCTGCCGTCTGGCGGAGAACGGTGAAGCCTTTCTCGATCAGGTGCGCGAGGAGGTCGGCATTTCGCTCGAGATCGTGGATCGCGAAACCGAGGCGATGCTGGCCGCGATCGGCTGCACGCCGCTGGTCGACCCCGAGGCGGAAGGCGCCATCCTGTTCGATATCGGCGG
>JAEWHY010000296.1 GCA_023387555.1 Pseudomonadota bacterium | reverse complement strand
GTCTGAACACGGTATGGCGGGGGTTACGGTCGGGGAGCGGACAAGGCTGTCGTTGATCCTGATGCGCCGCGGCCTGCGCCGGGCCAGCGGTCGCGTCAACAATCTGCCGCTGCTGCCGTGGCGGCTGATCCCGCGCAAGTCCGACCGCCTGCTGATGGCCCCGCAGGACCTGCGGACCGCCGATGCCACCCGCGCCGGCGAGATCTATGCCGGCCGCTTCACCTTCGCCGGCAAGGTAATGATCTGCGACGGCCGCTCGCCGTTCGAACTCAACCCGCCCTCGGAAGAATGGGCCGCCGACCTGTGCGGCTTCGGCTGGCTGCGCCACCTGCGCGCGGCGGATTCGGCGATCACGCGCGCCAATGCGCGGGCGCTGATCGACGAATGGATCATGCTGCAGGGCGGCTGGCATCCGCTCGCCTGGCGCGCCGATGTGCTGTCGCGCCGGGTGATTTCCTGGATCAGCCAGTCGCCGCTGATCCTGCAGGATGTCGAGGCCGCGTTCTATCGCCGGTTCATGCGCAGCCTGACCAAGCAGGTCCGCTTCCTGCGCCTCAATGCGGCGGAAGCGAGAGAAGGCGCGCCGCGCTTGCAGGTCACCATCGCGCTGGCCTATGCGACGCTGTGCATGGCGAGCCAGGAGCGGCACATCCGCGCCGTCACCAAGCGACTCGCCGAGGAACTCGATGCGCAGATCCTGCCGGATGGCGCGCACATCAGCCGCAACCCCGGCGTCATCATCGAACTGCTGCTGGACCTGCTGCCGCTGCGGCAGGCCTTCACCAGCCGCAACGTCCCGCCGCCGCAGGAACTCATCGGCGCCATCGACCGCATGATGCCGATGCTGCGCTTCTTCCGTCACGACGACGGCAATTTCGCGCTGTTCAACGGCATGGGGCCGACCGCACCGGATGTGATCGCCACCATCCTCGCCTATGACGACGTGCGCGGCGAGCCGATCTCGAATGCGCCGCATTCCGGCTACCAGCGGCTCAAGGTCAACACCATGCTGGTGCTGATGGATACCGGCACGCCGCCGCCGATGGGCGTCAGCCAGGAAGCACATGCCGGATGTCTCGCCTTCGAACTCTGCGCCGGCGGCCAGCGCATCGTCACCAATTGCGGGGTGCCGGCGATCAACCGCGAAAGCTGGCGGCAGGTCGCGCGCGCGACCTCCGCGCATTCGACGGTGACCTTCAACAACAGCTCGTCCTGCGTGTTCCGCGAGCAGGGCGCATTCCGCGAACTGATCGGCGTCCCGATCGTCGACGGCCCGTCACGGGTCCAGGTGGCGCGCAGCGAGCACGGCGATTCGCTGGTGCTGCGCGCCTCGCACGACGGCTACGCCCGGTTCGGGATCATCCATCAGCGCGCGGTAATGTTGACCGGCGGCGGCCACAAGCTGGAAGGCGAGGACGTGTTCATGCCGACCCAGGGCGAGATGCTGCCGCTGGGCGCGCAGGACGAGTTCGCGATCCGCTTCCACCTGCACCCCTCGGTCAAGGCGAGCCGGCATACCGACGGCTATGGCGCGATGCTGGTGCTGCCGAACCGGGACGTGTGGACCTTCAACAGCCACGAGGACCGCGTCGAGCTGGAAGAAAGCGTCTATCTCGGCGGTTCCGAAGGTCCGCGCCGCACCGTGCAGCTGGTGATCCATGGCCGCGCCCGGCAGGTGCTGCGGGTCCGCTGGACCTTCAGCCACACCCCGCGCCAGCCCGCGCCCCGCAAGGGCGACAACAGCGCGAAGAAGCGCCAGCAGGACGAGCCGGAATTGCCGCTTTGACCTGCCCCCCCTGAAAGGGGGAGGTCGGAGCGCGCAGCGCTCCGGGTGGGGGTCCATTTTGCTCGCAGCTTGCTGTAGAAGACCCCCTCCCCAACCCTCCCCCTTGCAGGGGGAGGGAGCTTACAGTGCGCGCCGCGCCGCTCGCGCCCACACGAGAGACAACACATGCCTTCTTCCCCGCGCCGCATCGAACGCGCGCTGATTTCCGTTTCCGACAAGACCGGGCTGATCGAATTCGCGCGCGCCCTCGCCGCCGCCGGCGTCGAGATCGTCTCGACCGGCGGGACCGCGAAGGCGATCGCCGATGCGGGGATCGCGGTGATCGACGTGTCGCAGCTCACCGGCTTCCCCGAGATGATGGACGGACGGGTGAAGACGCTGCATCCCAAGGTGCACGGCGGCCTGCTCGCGATCCGCGACAATGCCGAGCATGCCGGCGCGATGAAGGCGCACGACATCAAGCCGATCGATCTGCTGGTGGTGAACCTCTATCCGTTCGAGGCGACGGTCGCGAAGGGCTCCGGCTTCGAGGACTGCATCGAGAATATCGACATCGGCGGTCCTGCGATGATCCGCGCCGCCGCCAAGAACCACGACGACGTCGCGGTGCTCGTGGATGCGGAAGATTATGCGCCGCTGATCGCGGCGTTGCAGGCGGGCGGCACCACGCGCGATCTGCGCCGCAGGCTCGCCGCCAAGGCCTATGCGCGCACCGCGGCCTATGATGCGGCGATCTCGAACTGGTTCGCCGCGCAACTCAAGGACGACGCGCCGACCTATCGCGCGTTCGGCGGCAAACTCGCCGAGGCTTTGCGCTATGGCGAGAACCCGCATCAGAGTGCGGCGTTCTACCGGAGCCCCGAGCAGCGGTTCGGCGTCGCCACGGCGCGGCAGGTGCAGGGCAAGCAGCTGTCCTACAACAACATCAACGACACCGACGCCGCCTATGAATGCGTCGCCGAATTCAATCCATCGCGCACCGCGGCCTGCGTCATCGTCAAGCACGCCAATCCCTGCGGCGTCGCGGAAGCTGCTTCACTGGAAGACGCGTATCGCAAGGCGCTGGCCTGCGACTCCACTTCAGCGTTCGGCGGCATCGTCGCCCTGAACCGCAAGCTCGATGCCGACGCCGCGCGCGTTATCACCGAGATCTTCACCGAAGTGATCGTGGCGCCGGACGCCACCGAAGAAGCGATTGCGATCGTCGCCGCCAAGAAGAACCTGCGCCTTCTGCTGGCGGGCGGCCTGCCCGATCCGCGCGCGCCGGGCCTGCTGGTGAAGTCGGTCTCCGGCGGCCTGCTCGTGCAGAGCCGCGACAACGCGGTGGCCGACGACATGACGATCCGGACGGTGACGAAGCGTGCGCCGACCGACGCCGAGATGCGCGATCTCGTGTTCGCGTTCCGCGTGGCGAAACACGTCAAGTCGAACACCATCGTCTATGCGAAGGATCGCGCCACCGTCGGCATCGGCGCGGGGCAGTTGAGCCGCATCGATTCGGCCCGCATCGCCGCGCGCAAGGCGCAGGATGCGGCGCAGGAGCTGGGGCTCAGTGCTCCGCTGACCAAAGGTTCGGTGGTGGCGTCGGATGCGTTCTTCCCGTTCGCCGACGGGCTGCTCGTTGCGATCGAGGCCGGCGCCACCGCGGTGATCCAGCCCGGCGGCTCGATGCGCGACGACGAAGTCATCAAGGCGGCCGACGACGCCGGCATCGCCATGGTGTTCACCGGCACGCGGCATTTCAAGCATTGAATTCCTCGCCCCGCTGCCCCTTCCCTCTCCCCGTAAACGGGGAGAGGGTGGCGAGGACCGAAGGGTCCGAGCCGGGTGAGGGGCTTTGCGTGATACGAAGATTGGCCCCTCACCCGCCTCGCATGCGCTCGGCACCCTCTCCCCGCTGAAGCGGGGCGAGGGAAGAGGCGGCGCTGACATCGTTCTGATTCAGTCGTCCCCGCTTGTCATTCCGGGGCGCCGCGCGAGCGGCGCGCCCGGAATCCATAACCACGACCGGGAGCAGGGATTCCGGGTTCACGCGCTTCGCGCGTGCCCCGGAATGACGAACACCTACCGTCCCGCCAGATCCCCCAAGAGGCTCGCCGCGACCGACAGCTTCGACAGCGTCAGCCCGGTATCGGCGATCTCGTGCATCGCGGTGCGGATGCGCTCGACCTCGCTGGCGCGCGGCTTGACCCAAGCCTCCATCGCGTCGCTGCCGGCTCCGCCCTTGAGCACGTCGGCGGTGAGCGCACGCGCCGCACGGGCCAGCTGGTCGCGCGCCCGATCGAGCGCGAGGCGATCGAAGTAATCGGTCGCCGCGATCTCGCGCGCATCCTTTGCGACCCGCTCGAGCTGGAAGTAGCGCACCACGGCAAGGAAGGTGCGCGCGACGTCTCGCACGCTGCATCCGGTCCGGTCCGCGACCAGCACGATGTCCGGCGCCACCATCAGCGCCGGCAGGCTGGCGATCCGCTTCGCCAGCGGCTGCGGCACGCCGGACTTCGCCAGTTCCGCGGCCCGTGCGTCGCGCGAGATCGCGGCCTCGTCGGTCAGCGCCGCATCGAGCGCGCGCGACACCTGTTCGATGCCGTCGCGATAGTGATCGACGATCGCCACCAGCCCCTTGTCGAGATCGACATTGCGGATGAACCAGACCATGCGATCGATCAGCAGGCGCTTCACCGCGGCATAAAGCTCGAGCTGCAGCGCGCCGTCGATCCGGTTGTCGAGCGCATCGATCTCGGCGTTGAGTTCGGCCATGCCGTAGCTGTCGCGGACCGCGGCGAACGCCCGCGCGATGCGGTCGGGCGCGGCCCCGGTCTCGTCGGTCATGCGCGCGACCAGCGAGGGGCCGCCACGGTTGATGATCGAGTTGGTGAGATGCGTTGCGATGATTTCGCGCCGCAGCCGGTGATGTTCGAGCGCCTCCGTATAACGCCGTGACAATTCGGCGGGGAAATACCGGATCAGTTCCTTGCCGAGATACGGATCGTCCGGGACCGAGGTCTCGATCAGGTCGCTGTACAGCGTCAGCTTGGCATAGGCCAGCAGCACCGCAAGCTCGGGCCGCGTCAGCGCCTGGCCGCGACGCCGCCGCTCCGCGATTTCAACGTCGTCCGGCAGGAACTCGACGACGCGGTCGAGCAGCCCGCGCGCTTCCAGCGTCTGCATCAGCCGCTGCCGCGAGGCGAGGTCTTCCATGCCGTTGCGCTCGGCCAGCGATATGGCCAGCGTCTGCAGATAATTGTTGCGCAGGACCAGCGCCGCCACCTCGTCGGTCATGTCGAACAGCAGCGTGTTGCGGTCGGGCAGGCTGAGCGCGCCGGTGCGGACCGGCCCGCCGAGCGCGATCTTGATATTGACCTCGAGGTCGGAGGTGTTGACGCCGGCGGAATTGTCGATCGCGTCGGTGTTGAGCCGCACGCCGTTCTGCGCCGCCTCGATGCGGCCGCGCTGGGTCATGCCGAGATTGGCGCCCTCGCCGATCACCTTGCAGTTGAGGCTCTGGCCGGTGACGCGGATCGGATCGTTGGCGCGGTCGCCGACCTGCTCGTCGGTCTCGCTCGCGGCCCGCACATAGGTGCCGATGCCGCCGAAGAACAACAGATCGGCTTTGGCTCTCAGGATCGCGCTGATCAGTTGCGCCGGCGTCGCCTTGTTTGCCGTGATGTTCAGGAGCTGCTTCATCTCCGGCGACAGCGGGATTTCCTTCAGCGAGCGCGGGAATACGCCGCCGCCCTTCGAGATCAGCGCCTTGTTGTAGTCCTGCCAGCTCGAGCGCGGCAGTTCGAACAGACGCTTGCGTTCGACGAAGCTCTTCGCCGGATCGGGATCGGGATCGATGAAGATGTCGCGATGGTCGAAGGCCGCTACCAGCTTGATGGTGGTCTCGCGCAGCATGCCGTTGCCGAACACGTCGCCCGACATGTCGCCGACGCCGATCACGGTGAACGGCGTCACCCCGACATCGACATTCATCTCGCGGAAATGGCGCTTCACGGCCTCCCAGGCGCCACGCGCGGTGATGCCCATCTTCTTGTGATCGTAGCCTGCCGATCCGCCCGACGCGAAGGCATCGCCCAGCCAGAAATTGCGCGACGTGGAAATCTCGTTCGCGGTGTCGGAGAAGGTCGCGGTGCCCTTGTCGGCGGCGACCACGAGATAAGGATCGTCCGGATCGTGCCGCACCACATTCTCGGGCGGCACCACGGCGCCGTCGGGCGAGAGATTGTCGGTGACGTCGAGCATCGAATCGATGAACAGCCGGTAGGCGGCGATGCCTTCGGCCGCGATCGCCTCGCGGGTGCCGCCGACCGGCAGGTGCTTGGGCACGAAGCCGCCCTTGGCGCCGACCGGGACGATCACCGCGTTCTTGACCTGCTGCGCTTTCACCAGCCCGAGAATCTCGGTGCGGAAATCCTGCGGCCGGTCGGACCAGCGGATGCCGCCGCGCGCGACCTTGCCGAACCGCAGGTGCACGCCCTCGACCCGCGGCGAATAGACGAAGATCTCGTAGAGCGGACGCGGCGCCGGCAGCGTGGTCAGCTTGCCGCTCTCGTATTTGATCGCGACCTCGGCCTTCGGCTGGCCGCCTGCGCCGATCTGATAGAAGTTGGTGCGCAGCGCCGATAGCACCGCATTGACGAAATGGCGCAGGATGCGATCCTCGTCGAGCGACGGCACCTTCTCCAGCGCGGCCTCGATCGCGGCAACGATCTCCGCCTCCTTCGCCTTGCGGCCGATGCCGGCCTCCGGACGCGGATCGAACCGCGCATGGAACAGCGCGACGATCTGCGAGGCGATCTGCGGATGCGCCTGCAAGGTCGCCCACATGTAGTCCTGCGAGAACGGCAGCCGCACCTGCCGCAGGAACTGCGAGATCGCCCGGATCAGCACGATGTCGCGCCATTGCAGGCCGGCTTTCAGAACCAGCGCGTTGTAGCCGTCATTCTCGGCGATGCCGCGCATCACCATCAGGAAGCAGGCCTCGAGCGCGGTCTGCAGCCCATCGATGTCGACCGGCGCGCCATCCGCGCTTTCGAGCGACATGTCGTGCATCCACACATGGATTTCCGACGGCGTGCCCGGACGGATCTCGTAGGTGCGCTCGTCGACAACCCTGAAGCCCATGTTCTCCAGCATCGGCACGCGGGCGGAGAGCGGAATGGCGCCGTCATAGTGCCAGACCTTCAACCCGACGCAGTGGCTTGCGCGGCCGCCGCGCGCGTGAAAGTCGACGCTGAGCGGGCGCTCCGCGGAAAGCCCTTCGATGGTGCGGATATCCTCAAGCGCGATGTGGGGACCGTAGCGGTCGCGGAAGCTCGCGCTGAACGCCTTGCGGTAGCGTTCGAACAGCTTGCGCGCACGGCCGGCTTCCTGGGTGCGGGCGAGCTGCTCGCCCAGCGCGTCGACCCAGGTGCGCACGATCGCCGAAACACCGTCCTCCAGCGATGCGCGGTCCGGGTCCTCGACCTGTTCGGCCGAGCGCGCGATGATGAAATGCGCACGCATCATCGGCCCTTCCGGGAAGAACAGGTTCAGGCCGCTGACGCGGCCTTTGTACCGGTCGGCGAGCAGGTCGCCGACCGCTTCCACCACATCGTTCGACGAGCGCGCGCGGGGCAGATAGACCAGCACCGACATGAAGCGGTCGAAGCGGTCGCGGCGCGCCAGCACCCGCACCCGCGGCCGCTCCTCGAGCTGCAGGATCAGCATCGCGAATTCGAACAGCAGTTCGTCGTCGATGCGGAACAGGTCGTCGCGCGGATAGGTTTCGAGCACGTTGACCAGAGCCTTGCCGGAATGCCCGGACGGCGAGAAGCGCGCGCGCTTGAGCAGCGCCTCCACCCGGCGGCGCAGATAGGGGATCGAGCGGGTCGAGCGGGTATAGGCGGTCGAGGTGAACAGGCCGACGATGCGCAATTCGCCGGACACATTGCCGTTGGCGTCGAAGCGCTTGACGATGACCATGTCCATGAACACCCGGCGATGCACGCGCGAGCGCGTGCTGGCCTTGGTGATTAGCAGCGCGCTCGGCTCGCCGTAGAAGACATGCAGACCGCGCAGAATGGCCTCCTGACCGGCGCGGCCTTTGAGTTCCTGCGTATCGCCATGGCGCAGCACGCCAAGCCCCGAGCCCGGCACCATGACCGGTTCGCGATCGGGCCCCGCCACGCGATATTCGCGAACGCCGAGGAAGGTGAAATTCTCCGCGACCAGCCATTCCAGGAAGTCGACCGATTCCTTCTGCTCGGCTTCCGACACCGGCGGTGGCGTGGTTTTCATTTCGGCAATCAGATCGCCGACCTTCGTCAGCATCGGCCGCCAGTCCTGCACCGCGACCGCGACATCGGCGAGAACCTGCTCGATCCCCACGATCAGGGTGTTCTGCGTGGCGACATCCTGAATGCGGTCGATGTGGACATGGATGAAGCTTTCGCGGCGGACCTCCTCGCCGGCCGGCTCTTCGGCGGCGACCTGTTCGATGTGGCCTGCGGCATCGCGCGCGATCGCAAAGACCGGATGCACCACAAGGCGAACCTGGGCATGGCGTGCGGTGAGTTCGTCCATCACCGAATCGACCAGGAACGGCATGTCGTCATTGACGATCTCGAGCACCGAGATCGACGCCGCGGCGCCGCCCTGCGGTCCGCCGTCCGGCGCATAGATCCGGATCTTGGGTGCGCCCGGCTGACGCTGCGACAGAAACGCATAGGCCTGCGCCGCAAAGGCCGCGATCTCCTCCGGCGTGTAGACCGCGATATCCTCGGCCGAAGCGTGGGCGAACAGCCGTGCGGCGAAATCGCCCGGCACCTCGCCATGACCGGCCCGCAAGATGTCGCCCGCCCGCGCGACCAGTTGTCCGGTGGACCTGTCATCCGCGATCGCGGGCCGTTTCTGGATATTCATGGCGGGCCTCTCTTAGTCTGGCGAGTGTCGACTGCCGACCCTCGTTCGTCGAGGTGCTGCGGAACCGATGCGAGTGTTGCGCTGCAACATGCAGACTCCCGTTTCGTCCGCTGACACCGAAGGCTACCCTGCGCTTCGGATACAGGGAGTAAAGGGCGTGGCAAAAGCACAGAAGAACCCGCAGCGTCGAACCCCGCAAGCGGGTGCGACCAAAACATCGCGTGATGACAAATCCAAGACCGCACGTTCCAAGACCGCGTCCAAGATGGCGCGCCCCAAGATGGCGCGCTCCACATCCGCAGCCTCGACCGGCGTGACGCTGTTCAAGCCGACACCACCCGCCAACGCCGCCGAAGACGACATCGCGTTCGTCGCATTGTCGCTGCCGGAGCCTGCGCTCAACGAATCGATGCAGGCCTATTTCGACAAATGCATGGAGAAGCTCGGCTTCATTCCCAATGTGCTGAAGGCCTATGCCTTCGACATGAAGAAGCTGGAGGCCTTCGCGGCGATGTACAACGACCTGATGCTCGGCGCCTCGGGCCTCAGCAAGCTCGAGCGCGAGATGATCGCGGTCGCGGTGTCGTCACAGAACCGCTGCTATTACTGCCTGGTCGCGCACGGGGCTGCGGTGCGCCAGCTCTCCGGCGATCCGGCGCTCGGCGAACTCATGGCGATGAACTACCGCGCCGCGCGGCTGTCGCAGCGCCAGCGCGCCATGCTGGATTTCGCGGTCAAGCTGACGAACGAACCGTGGACAATCGAGGATCACGATCGCGAAAGCCTGCGGCACGCGGGCTTTTCCGACCGGGACATCTGGGATATTGCCGCAATTGCGGGGTTCTACAACATGTCGAACCGGATCGCGACCGCGACCGATATGCGGCCGAACAGCGTCTATCACGGGATGGCGCGGTAACCTCTTTCTCTTTCCTCCCGCCGAAAGCGGGAGAGTGGTGAGATGCGAAGCATCGAGCCGGGTGGGGGTCCGTTCGGAACTACTGAATAAGACCTCCCACCCGACTGCCTCACGTCGTTCGGCAGTCGACCTCCCCCTTTCCGGGGGAGGTGAAGAGCACCAGATACCCCGGATGTTTCGCGTCACTCTCTCCCTCCTTCTCTGTCTCCTCAGCTTCCCCGCGCTCGCGCAGGAAGGCCCGGTCCATGACAAGCCGCTGTCGGAAGCGCCGCGCGCGCAGGCCGTCACCGCGAAGAACGGCATGGTGGTGGCGCAGGAGGCGCTGGCCGCACAGATCGGCGTCGACATCCTCAAGGCCGGCGGCAACGCGGTGGATGCCGCGGTTGCCACCGGCTTTGCGCTCGCCGTGACCTATCCGCGCGCCGGCAATATCGGCGGCGGCGGCTTCATGGTGATCTGGCTGGCCAAGCCGAAGAAGGCGATCGCGATCGACTATCGCGAGATGGCGCCGGGCGGCATCGACAAGGACTCTTTCCTGGACGACGCCGGCAATGCCGACCCGCAGAAATCGCTGCGCTCGGGGCTCGGTGTCGGCGTGCCGGGCACTGTCGCCGGACTGGCGCTGGCGCACCGCAAATACGGCTCGGGCAAGTTCACGCTGGCGCAACTGCTGGCGCCGTCGATCGCACTCGCCCGCGACGGCTTCACGGTGACCGGCGATCTCGCCGACACCCTGGTTGCGGCGCGGCCGCTGTTCGCGCGCTGGCCGTCCTCGGTGAAGGTCATGCTCAAGCCGGACGGTTCGTCCTATGGCGAGGGCGACCGGCTGGTGCAGACGGATCTTGCCAACACGCTGGAGACGATCGGCAAGAATGGCCCGCGAGGCTTCTACGAGGGCGAGGTCGCGGAAAAAATCGCAGCCAGCGTGCGCGAGGCCGGCGGCGTGATGACCGCCGAGGATTTCCGGAAATACCGCGTCAAGGAACGCAAGCCCGTCACCGGCAAATACCGCGGCTTCGGCATCGTCTCGATGCCGCCGCCCTCATCCGGCGGCACGCATCTGATCGAGATGCTGAACATCCTCGAACCCTACGACCTGAAGAAGACCGGTCCGACCAGTGCCGAGACCGTGCATCTGATGGTCGAGGCGATGCGGCGCGCCTATGCCGATCGCGCGGTCTATCTCGGCGATCCGGATTTCGTGCGGGTGCCGGTGCGCGGCCTGACGTCGAAGAGCTATGCGCGAATCGTCGGCAAGACCATCGGCGAGCGCGCGACGCCCTCGTCCGAGATCCGCAACGGCGATCCGGTGGCGGCGGAAGGCGACAACACCACGCATTTCTCCGTGGTCGACCGTTTCGGCAATGCGGTGTCCAACACCTACACGCTGAATTTGAGCTACGGCAACGGCCTGATCGCCGAGGGCACTGGCGTACTGCTCAACAACGAGCTTGACGATTTCGCCACCAAGCCGGGCGCGCCGAACGCGTTCGGCCTGGTCGGGGCCACCGCCAACGCACCGGCGCCGCGCAAGCGGCCGCTGTCGTCGATGACGCCGACCATCGTGATGAAGGACGGCAAGCCGTATCTCGTGACCGGCTCGCCCGGCGGCAGCCGCATCATCACCACGGTGCTGCAGATCATCCTCAACGTGCTCGATCACGAGATGGACGTGGCGTCCGCGGTGTCGGCGCCGCGCATCCATCATCAATGGCTGCCCGACGAGGTGTTCGCCGAGAAGACCTATCCGGAGGATGTGCTGAAGGGGCTCGAGGAACGCGGCCACAAGATCGCGACGCGAGTGCCGAACACATCGGCGAACTCCATCCTCATCACGAAGGACGGCTTTGCCGGCGCCGCCGATACGCGAACGCGGGGTGCCGTGGCGGTGGGGTATTGAGGCGCGTTCTTCTCCCCTCCCCCCGCGAGCGATAGCGAGTGGTTGGGAGGGGTCGGGGGTGGGGGGCTCGCGCTGTTTGACCTCCCACCCGGCTCGCGCTTTGCGCTCGCCACCCTCCCCGCCGCTTCGCGGGGGGAGGGAAAAGAGAAAGAAACCTCAAATCTCGATCAGCTTGTCCGGCAACTCATTCCGGTTGAGCGCGCCGGGTGGAAAGTGCTGCGCCAGGACCACGCCGCAGCGCTCGATCGCGCCGACAAATCCGTCCGCTGCGCGGCCCGCCGCAATCCCCGCGATCAGCACCGCAACCGCCTCGTCCCAGACCGCCTGCGGCACCTTCTCGTCGATGCCTTCGTCGGCGATCACCTCGGCATAATGCTCGGCCTCCGACGCGAAGATCAGCACGCCGGTGCGATTCTCGGTCTTGTGCAGGCTGTGCGCCAGGAATTGCCGCACCGCCTCGGCATGCGCATCCTGCTGCATGCGCCGGCGCGGCACGAGATGGAAGCGAATCGCCGGGATCGACAGCACCAGCGCCGCGACCGCAAACAGCGCAAGCTGCGCGATGTAGATCCAGCTGGCCGGTAGCGGCGACCACAGGATCAATGGCAACGGCAGCAGCAGCGCGAGCGCCGCGGCCCAGACCAGCGGCACCGTGCGATAGTCGCCGCATTGCCGAGCGATCACGCAGAAGATTTCACCGGCGGTGTTCCGCTCCACCGCGGCGATGGCGGCCGAAATCCGGTCCTTGTCGGGGCGCGAGACCAGCATCACCAGCTCCCCGACGAACCGCCGCCGCCGAACGAACCGCCACCGCCCGAGAAGCCGCCGCCACCTCCCCCGCTCCAGCCACCGCCCCAGTCGGACGAACGGCCGCCGCCGATGATCACCGGGTTGTAGTCGGTCCAGTCGCGGGTGCGGCGAACGTTGCCGCGGCCGAGCGGACGCCCTTGCCGCCGCATGCCGGCGAGGACGTTCGAGATGATCATCAGCGCAACGAAGATCCAGAACGCCATGATCATGAATTCGGCCGCGCTCAGCCCCTGGGCCTGCTGCCGTTGCGCCGCGCGCTCCCGGATTTCCGCGGCATCGCCGGCCAGCACCTGCGCGATGTCTTCGGCGCCGCGCCGCACGCCACCGGCAAAATCGCCGGCGCGGAAGCGCGGCAGGATCGAGCCTTGCGTGATGACGCTGGAGATAGCATCGGTCAGCGTCGGCTCGAGGCCGTAGCCGACTTCGATGCGCACGCGCCGCTCGTTGGGCGCGACGATCAGCAGCACGCCATTGTTCTTGTCCTTCTGCCCGATCTGCCATTTGCGGCCGAGCTGATAGCCGTAATCATCGATCGAGGTGCCCTGCAGCGATTTCAGCGTGACGACGACGAGCTGGTCGGTGGTCTTGGCTTCGAGATCGGCCGACAGCTTCTCAAGCTGCTCGCGGGTATTGGCGTCGAGGATGCCGGCCTCGTCGACCACGCGGCCGGTGAGTTCGGGGAAGGTCAGCGATTGCCCGAGGGCGAGTGAGGTGAAGACCATGCAGGTGAATGCAAGGATTGAAAACACGAGCGCGACGAGCGGTCCTATTCCTCCCCCCGCGAAGCGGCGGGGAGGGTCGATCGACTGAGCCTTAAGCGCGTTTACGCGCGTCTTCGACGCGCTGTGGCGAAGGAGATCGGGGTGGGGGGTCAGGACGATTTGTAATAATGATGCGAGTGCAGAAGAAAGTGCCCCCCACCCCCGACCCCTCCCCACCACTCGCTTCGCTCGCGGGGGGAGGGGAGAAGAAATGTCGGGGAAAGCATGACGACGCAGCGTCGTCATCATCATCACCATCTCGCCGCTGTCAGAACTTCACGTTCGGCGGCTTGTCGGCATCCGCCGTGGCAGTGAAAGTCTCCATCGGCTTGTAGCCGGCATAGAGCGTCTTCGCCCAGATGATGCTCGGCCAGGTGCGCAGCTCGGTGTTATAGGCGCGCACCGCCTCGATATAATCGCGCCGCGCGATCGCGATCCGGTTCTCGGTGCCTTCGAGCTGCGATTGCAGGGCGAGGAAATTCTGATTGGATTTCAGGTCGGGGTAATTCTCCACCGTCGCGATCAGGCGGCCGAGCGCGCCGGACAATTGCGCCTGCGCCTCCTGGAATTTCCTGAACATCTCGGGATCGGTCACGGTGTTGGCGTTGACCTGAATCTGCGTGGCGCGGGCGCGCGCATTGACGACGCCCTCCAGCACGTCCTTTTCCTGCTTGGCGTAACCCTTCACCGTCTCGACAAGGTTCGGGATCAGGTCGGCGCGGCGCTGGTAATTGTTCTGCACATCCGACCACTTCACCTTGGCCTGTTCTTCAAGGGTCGGGATGGTGTTGATGCCGCAGCCCGATACGAACAGGGCCAGCAGCAGGGCGAGAAACGGCAGGGCGCGGCGGGATTGCATGCGAGCAAGCACGGTCATGGCGGCCTCCAGCAGCGAGCGCCCGGGCGGGCGCTTCTGAACGCTCGTCACCACGGGAAGTTCCCGCGTCCGGCCGCAACAAAGAGAAAACCGGCTACAGGGCCAGCGCCCTCATGCCCATGGCGACGGAAACGCCGACCGCCAGCGCCGCGAACTCCTTGCGCCACCAGGCCATGAGCAGCGCCACCGCGATGACGGGAACCACCGCGGTCATGCCCTCCCTGGCCAGGATCGGCAGAACGAGCGCAGCGACCACACAGCCGGGCAGGGCTTCCATCATCCGCTGGATGCGCGGCGTGAACTTCACGTTCCCCATCACCCAGTAGCCGGAGAAGCGCAGTGCCGTGGTCACGACCGCCATGCAGATAATGGTGACATACGGTCCGTAGGGAATGACGCTATTCATCGGACATCAGCCCTGCCGTAAGCGCGCCGCACATCACGCCTGCGATCAGATACCAGTTACCCGGCACCAGCTTCTGCATCAGCAACGCGACCGCTCCGGCGACCACCCAGGGAATCGAACGGCCGATGCTTCTGTAGGTCGGCGTCAGCAGGGCGACGAAAAACAGCGGCAGGATGAGGTCGATCGCGTAACGCTTCGGATCGGCGATCAGTCCGCCGAATATCTGGCCCGCCGCGGTCGCGCCGACCCATGTGAGCCAGCAGACGAGCCCGCTGCCGAACAGAAAGCCGACATCCGCGCCGCCGGACGCGCGGTAGCGCGCGGTGGGAATCCAGTTGGTGATCGTCATCATGAACAGGCTTGGATAGACCTGCCAGGCCGGCGAGCCGGCAATCCAGGGCTGCATCGCCGCCGTCGGAATCGACAGACGCAGATTCACGACGAGCGTGGTGACGACGATGGTCGCCAGCAGCAGCACCGAAATCGAGGGCGCCCACATCTCGACAGCCAGAAACTGGGATACGCCGGCGGACACCAGCGCGCTCATCAACACTGTGTCCAGCAGCGGCACGCCCTTTTGCGCGGCCAGCGCGCCGAAGGACGCAGAGAAGACGAGGACGCCTGGCAGGCCGGGGATGACCGCGACAGCGCCTTCCCGCACGCCGGCAAAACTCCAGTATGGAGCCGGCGCTCCGTCACGTGCCCTGATGTCCATTTAACCTTCCGTCCCCCGAGTCGGGTGGCGCCGTTATTCGTGAATGCCGATAGGAACCGCGCGCGACGCATGTCGCAGCCGACTCATCCGTAAATCTTACCGAAAGCGAATCGGCCTGCGACAGCGCGGATGCGGACTGGCCATGCGCACAACGCGGTACGGCCAACGGCAAGAGTGCGTTCGAACGCGCGTCGGTGATCGGAACCCCGGATGAGCGGAGCGACATGCGAGGATCATGTTCCCGGATGTCGCTTCGCTCATCCGGGCTACGGGAAAGGCGCTTCCCTACAATTGTTTGGCTGCGACGGGGTCCACGACAGCGGCAAACACCGGAACCGGCCGGTCGAATCCCTTCAGTGTCCGGGTCCCGAGATTGACCATCGGCACGCGCCCGGCGATCGCGTCAGCGGCAGTGCAATCGGTAAGGACCTCGCCATCGTCCGCGCTCGAGCACAGCCGCGAGGCGAGGTTCACGACATTGCCGATGGCATTGTAGTGAAGCCGGCCCTCGGAGCCGATCCGTCCGACGGTGGCCGGCCCCGTCGCGAGACCCACACCAAAGCCGAGCCGCCGGTCGAGCGCACGCCAGCGCTTGAGCAGCGTCTGGACACGATGCTGCATGTCGCACGCGAGGGTCACGGCGCACAATGCGGGGTCCTCGCACGGCATCGGCGCATTGACCAGCACCATCGCGCCGTCGCCGGAATAACTGATCAGCGTCGCCTCATGCGCGGCGACCACCCGTTCGAGCGCATCATAATATTCGTCGAGCACACCCATGACGCTTTCGGGATCGGCGTGGACCGAGAAGGCGGTGAAATTGCGCAGGTCGCAGAACACCGCGACGACATCGACGCGCCGCGCGTCGAGCAGGCGGTCGTCGCCGATCCGGTCGACCAGCTCGGCCACCTGCGGTGCGAGAAACCGCCTGAGCCGGCTGATCCGTTCCGAGCGCTCCTGTGAAACCGACAGTTCGCCGGCCATCTCATTGAACCGCGCCGCCAGCCGCTCGAACTCGTCGCTGGTTGCCAGATTGATCCGGTGGTCGAACTGACCGGCGCCGATGCGCGCCACGCCGTCCTCAAGAACGCAGATCGGCCCGACCATCCGCTGCGTCAGCCAATAGGCCAGCCCGGCCGCGAGCGCGGCACCCGCAATCAGGACAATACCGGTCCGCCACAGCGCGGCGTAGATCGGACCAAACGCCTCGGCCATCGGCTGTTTGACGATGACGCTCCAGTCGACGCCCGGAATCTGCGCCATCGCAGCCCGGACCGGACGGCCTCCGATATCCCATCCCGCGGCCGCATAATCGGGCTGCGCCAGAATCGCGGCACGCAACTCCTGAAGCGGGCGTTGCGCGGCTTGATCGGCGCGCAGCACGAGGTTGATGTCGGGATGCGCAACGAGGCGCCCCGGCCAGTCCAGCACGAACGCATCGCCAGTCTTCCCGACCCGGATTTCGGAAATGACATCGCGGATGAACTTGAGATTGACGTCGGCCAGCGCGACCCCGACCGCGGACCGGTTGCCCGCGACCGCCACGGTCAGGAAGGGTTCGGAGCCGCCGTGGAAGGTCACCGGACCGAACCAGATCCGTTGCGAGCGGGCGCCGATCACCGCGGGTGTGAACGACAGGTCGTTGCCGCTGTCGATCCGGTTCAGGCCGATACGCGATACGAACAGGCGCTCGATCCCGTCGGGATCGACCAGCGTCAGGCTTTCAATGGCGGGCACCTGCCGCAGCACGCGCAAGGCGTCGAGCCGGCGGCGATCGGCGGTGTTCTCCGACCATGGCAGCAGGACGGTCCAGCCGAGCTGGTCGCGGATTCCTTCCATGAAATCCTGGATCTTCACGGCCGCAAGGCGCGCTTCCGCGTCGAGAATATCGCTCAGCCGCGCACGCTGATCGTGGTAGCCGAACCAGGCTTCGACGCCGCCGGCGATCAGGAGCGGGATGACCACCGCGGCAAACAGCGCGCGAAAGTATTTCCAGAACAACGAGGAGCGCGGAGCGGCGTCCGCGGCAGCATGCGCAGCATCGCGGCCGTCCCGCGCATCACCCTTGCGATGGGCGGCCGCGCCGGTCACTCGATGACCCCGTCGGCGCTGGTCAGGAGCGATGGCGGAAACGACAGGCCAAGCTCCGCAGCCGCCTTCAGATTGATGAAGAGTTCGACCTTGGTGACACGCTGCACCGGCATGTCGGAGGTCTTCTCGCCCTTGAGAATGCGGCCGGCATAAACGCCGCTCTGGCGGTGCGACTGATTGAAGTCGCCGCCATAGCTCATCAGGCCTCCGGCCATCGGGAAGTCGCGCGACTGGGTGATCGCCGGCACCGCAT
>JAEWHY010000284.1 GCA_023387555.1 Pseudomonadota bacterium | reverse complement strand
CGCCCCTTACGCGCACACAATCGGGCGCAACGCAGCTGTATCATAAAGAAAAACGGCGGCGAGCCGTCAAGCCCGCCGCCGCGATCTTTCGGTTGTGGCAACGCTCAGTTGGTCTGCGCGCCGCTCTTGAGGATCGGCTCGCGCCACTTGACGATCTCATCCTTCACGAACTTGTCGAGGTATTGCGGCGAGCGGCGCTCGGGTGCGACCACCACCGCGCCAAGGGCGGCGAGCTTTTCCTTCACCGCTGGCGAATCGGCCGCCTGGTTGATGGCATCGGCCAGCTTCTTGACGATCGGCTCGGGCGTCCCCTTGGGCAGGAAGATCGCGTTCCAGGTATAGGCTTCCATGCCCTTGGTGCCCTGCTCTTCCGCGGTCGGCAGGTTCGGCAGCGCCGGCGACCGCTCCTTGGTCATGATCGCGATCGCCTTCACCGTGCCGCCGTCGATCTGCGGCTTGGCCGTCGAGATGATCTCGCACAGGAAGTCGATGCGGCCGCCCTGCAGGTCCTGCATCGCCGGCCCCGTACCCTTGTAGGGCACGTGCACGATGTCGGTGCCCATCACCATGTTGGCGACCACGCAGCCGAGATGGGTGGCCGACCCGGCGCCGGCCGATCCGTACTGCATCTTGGAGGCATTCTTTTTCGCGTAGGCGACGAAGTCCTTCAGGTTGTCGGCCGGGAAGTCCTTGCGCGCGATCAGCGCGATCGGCACCTCGGCGATCAGCGCCACCGGCGTGAAGTCGTTCGCGGCGTCATAGAGCGGCTTCTTGCTGAGCGTCTGGCTCTGGGCGTGGGTGCCGACCGTGCCGAGGACAAAGGTATAACCGTCCGGCTGGGCCTGTTCCACGCGCTTGGACCCGGTCTGTCCGCCGGCGCCGCCGACATTCTCGATCACCACCTGCTGGCCGAGAATTTCGCTCATCCGCTGGGCCACCACCCGCCCCAGCACGTCGGTCGGGCCGCCGGCCGCGAACGGAATGATCATGGTCATCGGACGGTTCGGGAAATCCTGCGCCGACGCGGTTCCCGACGAGGCCATGACTGCCATAGCAGCGGCTGCCAGCAAAAGCTTCCTGAGCATGTAGTCCTCCCTGTTCTTTGCGTCAGACTTGCTTACGGCAGGCCCCAGGGTCAAGACGACCTTGTAGGCACAAGAGCGCAGACGTAAACACGCGTCTGGATTGGAGAACCCGCTGAACATGCCGGAAATTCGCGTCGCCATTGCCGGACTTGGGGCCATCGGCCGCATGCTGGCCCGCAAGCTCAATGCCGGCATGCCGGGGCTCAAACTCGCCTGCGTCGCCGCCGGGGACCGCGCCAAGGCGAAGGCGTTCCTGGACTCGGAAGGCATCGCCTGCCCGATCGTGCCGCTGTCCGAGTTCCCGGCCCATGCCGACATCGCGGTGGAATGCGCGCCGGCTGCAATCGTCGAGGACGTCTGCCGTCCGATGCTCGAGGCCGGCAAGTCGGTCATCGTGCTGAGCTGCGGCGCGCTGTTGCCGCGGCCACAGATCCTCGAGCTCGCCAAGGCGAAGGGCGGCCGGATCATCGTGCCGACCGGCGCCTTGCTCGGCCTCGACGCGGTTGTCGCCGCGGCCGAGGGCGAGATCACATCGGTTCGCATGACCACGCGGAAGCCCCCTGCCGGGCTCAAGGGCGCGCCCTATCTCGAGGCCAACGGCATCTCGGTCGACGGCCTGACCGAGCCGAAGCGGGTGTTCTCCGGAAGCGCGCGCGAAGCCGCCGCCGGATTTCCGGCCAACGTCAATGTCGCCGCGGCGCTGTCGCTCGCCGGCATCGGCCCGGACCGCACCCAGATCGACATCTGGGCCGATCCCACCGTCACCCGCAATTGCCATAGCATCGAGGTCGAAGCCGATTCCGCGCGCTTCTCGCTCGCGATCGAGAATGTCCCCTCGGAGAATCCGAAAACCGGCCGTATCGTCGCGCTGTCGGTCCTTGCCGCGCTCCGCAAGCTCGGTGCGCCCTTGAGCGTCGGGACGTGACAGACCGGATGCGAATGTGACGGCCCCATCCCCCACCATCCTGGTGTTCGATTCCGGGCTCGGCGGATTGACCGTGTTCCGGGAAATCGTGCCGCTGCGTCCGGACGCGCGCTTCGTCTATGCCGCGGACGATGCGGGCTTCCCCTACGGCCGGTTGTCCGAAGCGGAACTGAGCGATCGCGTGGTGTCGGTGATGGGCGCATTGATCGATGCGCACCGGCCGGACCTCGTGGTGATCGCCTGCAATACGGCGTCGACGCTTGTGCTGTCGCAGCTGCGCGAGAGCTTCACCGTGCCCTTTGTCGGCACCGTTCCCGCGATCAAGCCGGCCTGCGCCGCCTCGCAAACGCGGCTGGTCTCGGTGCTCGGCACCGAGGCCACCGTCACGCGCGAATATACCCGCAAGCTGATCGCCGATTTCGGACACGGGTGCGACGTGACGCTGGTCGGCTCGCGCCGGCTGGCGGTGCTCGCCGAGGCGCTGTTGCACGGCGAGGTGGTCGACGATGACGACATTGCCGACGAGATCGCGCCCTGCTTCATCCAGCGCGACGGCCTGCGGACCGACACCCTGGTGATGGCCTGCACCCATTACCCTCTGCTCGATGCCCAGATCGCCCGGCTCGCGCCCTGGCCGGTCACGCTGATCGACCCGGCGCCCGCCATCGCGCGGCGGGTGGTGGACCTGCTCGGACCCGCTCCGTCCCAGGCTACCGACGGCCACGCCGCGTTCCTGAAGACGTCCGGAACGCTCCCCAATACCGCGCTCGCCGCGGGCCTCGTCCGTCTCGGTTTCCGCCAGGTCTCGCCGGTTTGACAGGCCGCCGCCAACAGCATAGATAGCGACGCGGTTCGGGGGCCATGTCCTGAAAAGGTGGCCCCCGTTCCTCGTTTCGCGACCCCGTGGTTCCGGCCATTCGCTTTGGCCGATCAGGACCTGTCGGTTCCGGGATGTCCCCGGTACAGAGGAGGGCGCGTTTCCTCAAACTGGTCAATTTCAAGAGGACGCGATGACCAAGCGCACTGAAGCAAAGTACAAACTCGACCGCCGTATGGGCGAGAACGTCTGGGGCCGGCCCAAGAGCCCGGTCAACCGGCGTGAATATGGCCCCGGCCAGCACGGCCAGCGCCGCAAGGGCAAGCTGTCGGACTACGGCGTGCAGCTGCGCGCTAAGCAGAAGCTCAAGGGCTATTACGGCGACATGTCCGAGAAGCAGTTCCACGCGATCTATACCGAGGCGGTCCGCCTGCGTGGCGACTCCGGCGCGAATCTGATCGGCCTCCTCGAGCGCCGTCTCGACGCCGTGGTCTATCGCTGCAAGTTCGTGCCGACGGTGTTCGCCGCCCGCCAGTTCGTGAACCACGGCCACGTCAAGGTGAACGGCCGCCGGGTCAACATCCCGAGCTATCAGGTCAAGGTCGGCGACGTCATCGAGGTCAAGGACAAGTCGAAGGAGATGGCGCTGGTGATCGAGGCGCTGTCGCTCGCCGAGCGTGACATCCCCGATTACATCGAGGTCGACGAGAACAAGAAGACCGCGAAATTCCTGCGCATTCCAACGCTGGCCGAGGTGCCCTACCCGGTCCAGATGGAACCGCACCTCGTGGTCGAATTCTATTCGCGCTGATCGGTTTCAGCGCGACGACGATACAAAGGGTCGCCCGGTGGGCGGCCCTTTTGCTTTGCGCTGACAGGTTGCCTTGCACTCACACGCATGCGTGATGGCGCGGCCATGGCACGCGGGGTCGATCCTGCCTTAGCATCGGGAACAACAGATTCTTCGGAGCCGTCAGCACCATGTCGCACCACCCTGCCCTCGCAGCCTTCGCGATCGTCGCCGGTCTGCTGGCGGCGTCACCGTCGTTCGCCGCGGGTGTGTTTCTGGAAGTGCCGATGACGCGCGTGTTCGCCTGCGAAGGCGCCGAGGCGACGATGGAGATCTATCTGCCGCAATCGCTGCTGGCGAAGCGCGATATCGAGACGCAGGGTCTCGGGCGCACCGTGAACGGGCTTTACACCCTCGACCTGACGGGTGCGCAGAAGGGAAAGGTAATCGAGCCGGTCCGGCTGCGCTCCACTAAGGACAACAAGGCGATCGTGATGGAGCAGATCACCCGCAAGGACCTCAAGCCGGCCACCATTCCGATGGCCGGCGGTACGCTCGACGTCGATGAACGTCTGGGAAAAAAAGCCAGGTGCGGGGCGTTCCGGTTGTCCTGACCAGCCCCGCGACGACGCTCGCCTCAGGCGATCGCCTTGCCCTGAACCGCGAGACCCTTTTCGAGCATCAGGCTCTGCAATTCACCGGCCTGGAACATCTCGCGCACGATGTCACAGCCGCCGACGAACTCGCCCTTGACGTAGAGCTGCGGAATGGTCGGCCACTGCGAATATTGCTTGATGCCTTCGCGCAGGTCGCCGGATTCCAGGACGTTGATGCCCTTGTAGGGGACCTGCAGGTAATCGAGGATCTGAACGACCTGGCCGGAGAACCCGCATTGCGGGAATTGCGGCGTGCCCTTCATGAACAGCACGACGTCGTTGGCCTTCACCTCGTTGT
>JAEWHY010000234.1 GCA_023387555.1 Pseudomonadota bacterium | reverse complement strand
TGCCTGCACACACTTGCGGCAGCCCGCACGTTCGCGCCGAAACCGGAACCGCACCGTGCTGAATCGCCGCAGCAGCAGGCACGCGCAGCGATGGCGTCGCGTGGACGACCAAGCTGACGAGGCTGGTGAAACGCCGCTAGTGCTTTTTCTCGAGCACGGCGAAGGCGACGTCCGGCGCGCCTTCGATGACGCGCAACAAGGCGCGCGCAGGACCGCGCGGCGAGCGCTTGCCCTGCTCCCAGTTGCGCACGGTCTCGACCGGCACACCGATGCGGGCGGCGAATTCAGACTGGGTCATGCGCGCCGCCGCGCGGATCGCGCGTGCGTAGGCTGCATCGCCCCCGGCAGGACCGGGTGCGGCCGGCGCCGCGAACTGCGGGAAGTGGCTGGTCTCGGATATTGTGCGCTCATTGCCGTCCGGCAGGATCTCGACGATGCGGCCGTCGGCCTTGAGACGCAATCTCAGATCGGGCTTCCTGTTCATGCAAAGGATGATCCGCGCAATCGTTCAATGAACCATTAACGCTGCGGGCCCTGAACGCTGCAAACCTCGAACGATGTGCACGCGGCAATGCGCGCTTCGTCTGCCGCAGAAGCCGCGCTCTAGCGTGTCTTCTCGAAGATCTCGCGGCCGATCAGCATGCGCCGGATCTCGCTCGTGCCGGCGCCGATCTCGTAAAGCTTGGCGTCGCGCAGCAACCGGCCTGCGGGAAATTCATTGATGTAGCCGTTGCCGCCGAGTGCCTGGATCGCTTCCAGCGCCATCTGCGTCGCGCGCTCGGAAGCGAACAGGATCGCGCCGGCGGCGTCCTCGCGCGTCGTGCGCCCCTCGTCGCAGGCCTTCGCCACCGCATAGACGTAGGCCTTCGCCGCATTCATGTTGACGTACATGTCGGCGATCTTGGCCTGCATCAGCTGGAAGCGGCCGATCGGCTGGCCGAACTGCTTGCGGTCGTGGATATAGGGAACGACCAGATCGATCGCGGCCTGCATCAGCCCGAGCGGACCCGCGGCAAGGACCACGCGTTCGTAGTCGAGCCCCGACATCAGGATGTTGACGCCGTTGCCGACGGCGCCGAGCACGTTCTCCTCCGGCACCTCGCAGTCCTGGAACACGATCTCGCCAGTATCGGAGCCGCGCATGCCCAGCTTGTCGAGCTTCTGCGCGGTAGAGAACCCCTTGAACTTCTTCTCGACGATGAAAGCGGTGATACCGCGCGCGCCCGCAGTGGCATCGGTCTTGGCATAGACCACGATGGTGTCGGCAAGCGGACCGTTGGTGATCCACATCTTGGAGCCGTTGAGGACGTGTCTGTTGCCCTTCCGGTCGGCGCGGGTGCGCATCGACACCACGTCCGAGCCGGAGCCGGGCTCCGACATCGCAAGCGCGCCGACATGGGCGCCCGAAATCAGCTTCGGCAGATAGCGCTTCTTCTGGTCGACCGAGCCGTTCCGGCGAATCTGGTTCACGCACAGATTCGAATGCGCGCCATAAGAGAGGCCGACCGAACCCGAGGCCCGCGAGATCTCCTCCATCGCCACGCAATGTTCGAGATATCCGAACCCCGCCCCGCCCCATTTCTCCTCGACGGTGATCCCGAGCAGTCCGAGTTCGCCGAGCTTCGGCCACAGGTCGCGCGGGAACTCGTTCTTGCGGTCGATCTCGTCGGCGCGCGGCGCGATTTTCTGCTGTGCGAACCGGCTTACGCTGTCGCGCAGCATGTCGGCATCCTCGCCGAGACCGAAATCGAAGCCGGTCCAGGTATTCGACATCATCGGCCGCTCCTCCGAACGGTGCAGTTTATCATTCTTCGCTTTTCTTCGGCGAACCGCTTCACGCTTCGCCGGACATGCTCACGCCCGCGCATCCTGCGGCGCGTCGGGCGTATTCTCCAGGCAGATCATGGTCGCGAGCATGCGCGCGATCAACTTCGATTCGGTGCCCTGCTGGGCGTCCACGTCGACCTCGACGATCGTCAGCGTTCGCCCGGAGCGAAGCACACGGCCTTTGGCGAGGAAGCGCTCGCCGACCGCCGGCGACATCAGATTGATCTTGAGTTCGACCGTGAGCGGGGCCGAGCCTTCCGGCATCAGCGAATAGGCCGAAAAGCCGGCCGCCGTATCGGCCAGCGATGTAGTCACGCCGCCATGCAGGAAGCCGCGCTGCTGGCACAGATCCGGCCGCGCCTTCAGCGCCACCGTGCAGGCGCCGGGCGACAACGCGGCGATCTCGCCGCCGATCAGCGTCATGAAGGCCTGCCGCGCGAAGCTTTCGCGCACGCGCGTTTCCCAGTGCGGATTGCGGGGCTTGAATGCAGTCATCAACGTCACCTCGCCTGATCCCGTCCGCCTTGACCCATACGGTAGCGTATGTTCCAATACGGTACCGTATGGAGTCAAGCGCGATGCCGCGCAGGAAGGACGCATTGGCTGCGGCCACCTCTCCCCGCGCCGGTTCGCTGGACGCGGCGGCCTGGATCGCGGCCGCGCTCGATGCGCTGGCCGCGGACGGCATCGATGCTGTCCGGGTCGAGCCGCTGGCCAAGGCGCTTTCCGTCACCAAGGGCAGCTTCTACTGGCATTTCGCCGACCGGCGCGCCCTGATCGATGCCCTGCTCGCCCATTGGTCGGATGGGCGCGTCGCCGCGATCCGCGAACAGGTGCCGCATGACAGCGACCCGGCCCTCGCCCTGCGCCGGCTGGCCGATCTCTACACCCGGCGCAGCAACGCACGGGGGCTCGCCATCGAGCTGGCGATCCGCGCACTGGCGCGAAGCGACGCCGCAGCAGCCCGTGCCGTGCAGATCGTCGATGCCGAGCGGCTGGGTCTGGTCACGACAATGTTCGAGCGGCTCGGCTGGGAGCCGCGCCAGGCCTCCGCCCGCGCCGTGATGGTCTACGCCTATCTGTTCGGCCAGAGCCTGCTCGATCCCAAATCGGTCAAGGCCAGCGACACGGCGCTCGCGCTCGACGCCCTGCTCGCGCCGCCGCGATAGCTATCTCAGCCCGAACCAGAGCGTCGCGATTCCGAGAAAGGCGAAGAATCCGACCACGTCGGTAATAGTCGTCACGAACGGTCCCGACGACACCGCCGGGTCGACGCCGAGCCTGGTCAGGACCAGCGGAATCACGATACCGCCGAGCGCGGCCGCGGCCAGCACGGTCAGCATCGCAAGGCCCATCACCAGAAACAGGTCGGTGACGCCGAACCATGCTGCGGCCACCGCCCCCATGATGATGGCGAAGCCCAGACCGTTCATGATGCCGACCAGCAACTCGCGGCGCACGACGCGCAGCGCGTTGGCATTCGACAATTCGCGGGTGGCGAGCGCGCG
>JAEWHY010000503.1 GCA_023387555.1 Pseudomonadota bacterium | reverse complement strand
GGTCGTGCGCCGGAAACACCGTCCGGCGTGGTGCCCCTGATCCTGGTCTTCGGTCCCGGCTTCACGTTGTGGGATCGTGCGCAGGGCAGGTGGCGGCCGCTCGCTCGCAGCTTCGTTGCCGGGCTTCATCGGCATGCTTCCCTGGTCGGTTCGCAGGGGCGGGCGCTCTGCATGCAGGTCGATTTCACCCCATGGGGTGCGAGCCGCTTTCTGCGCACCGACATGGGTGCGCTTGCGGATTGCGTGGTCGATCTGAGTGACGTCACGGGCGCGTTCGCGGACCGGCTCGAAGCGCGGCTGGCCGATGCCACCGATTGGACGGTGCGCTTCGACCTCCTCGAGGATGCGATCCTGCGCCGGATCGGTGACGGCACGAGCGATGCACTGGTGACCGAAGCCTGGCGGCGTCTCGCCTGCGCGCAGGGTGCGATCGCGATCGGCGATCTTGCGCGCCAGCTCGATTGCAGTCGCAAGCACCTTTCGATCCTGTTCCGCCGTCATATCGGGCTGCCGCCCAAAACCATGGCCCGCATCTTCCGCTTCGAGCGGGCAATGCAGGGACTTGCGGACGGGCGCTACTCAAGCCTTGCCGCGCTTGCGTCGGATTGCGGTTACGCCGACCAGGCCCACTTCAACCGCGACTTCTCTGCCTTTGCCGGCGAGACGCCAGTCAATCTGAAGGCGCAGATCCTGCCGGATGGCACCGGGGTCATGGTAACCGGCTGGTAACAAACGTTCAAGACGAGGCAGCCTGCTTGCCTTAAGCGTCGGGTGCGTGACAGGAGACAGCCATGAGCCCCAGCCGCGGCAGCGCCGTCATTCCATGCCTGACCTATCGCGATGCGCCACGCATGCTGCAATGGCTGTGCGATGCGTTCGGCTTCGAGCGCCGGGCCGTCTACGACGATCCGTCCGGCGGCATTGTCCATGCCGAGCTGACGTTGGGCAACGGCATGATCATGCTGGGTTCGGAGCGGACAGATGGGGCCTTCGCCGCCTTGCAGTCGACACCCGCGCGGCTGAAGGGGACGACGCAGAGCCCATATCTCGTGGTGTCCGACGCCGACGCGGTGCATGCGCGCGTCGTTGCGCTGGGTGGCGAGATCGTCATGCCGATCGAAGACAAGCCGTATGGCGGCCGCGCCTTCTCATGCCGCGATCCGGAGGGGCATCTGTGGAATGTCGGCAGCTATGACCCCTGGGCGCAGTCCGCCTGATGGCAACGGCCGCAGATTTCCGGCGCATCGCGCTGTCGCTTGAAGGCACGACGCAAGCGCCGCATTTCGATCGCACGGCGTTCAAGGTCAAACGCATCTATGCGACGCTCGCGGCGGACGGCAAGACCGCCAATTTCAAGTTCACGGCGGATCAGCAGGAATTCAAATGCATGCTGGCGCCACACGCTTTCAAGTTGGTCGAGGGTGGCTGGGGCCGGCAGGGCTGGACCACGGCGATCCTGGCACAACTCAGCGTTCCCGAACTGCGTCAGGCGCTCGAGGATGCCTGGCAGCATGCTTTGCCGAAACCGCGCAAGGCGTGACGGCGTCGCTTACGGGTAGCCGCGCAGCACCAGCTTGTCGCCGCGGACCTCCCAGCTTTCCAGCCGGTTCAGGAAGCTCATGCCGAGAAGGCTGGTGCGCAACTGCCCAGGCTGGGCGATCAGCGCCGGTACCGAGCGCTCCACCAGGCCGCCGACGCCGACGCTGTCAAGCGTGACGGCGGCAGCGCGGGTCTTGCCGTTCGCGGTGTCGACGATGACATTGTAATTCAGCACTTCGAGCGGCAGACCCGCTGCCTTCGCGGCTTCCTGGGTCAGCACCACAGCGCTCGCACCGGTGTCGAGGATCATCGGCACGGTGCCGCCATTGACGCGCGTGGAGATGCCGAATTCGCCTCCGCGTCCACGCGCCACCTCGACCACGCGGCCGAGCGATGCCGCGCGACCCGGAACCATCTCGGCCATCACGCGGTCGTAAACCGTGCGCATTTCGAACCGGTAGGTGTAGCCAAGGGCGAGACCAAGCCCGATGACGATCCAGACCAGCACGATTTGCAGCGCCTTGCCGAAGCTTTCGCGAAACATCACAAGGGCGCTGCTGCCGAGAAATACCAAAAGGGCGATCTTGGCCGCGAACGAGGCGAAGTCATCCGTGCTCAGGGGGCCGACCGTGCCCGCGTCATGGCGCGCGATCAGAACGACAACCGCCAGCGCAAGGCCGATCAGCAGGAGCCAGAGTATCGGACTACGCAACGGGTCAATCCTTCAGGGCCGGTCCGCCGACGGTCGCCTGGCGCAGTTCCGTTCGTGCTTTCAGGGCCGCGATTCGATCCGGCAACAATGCCATGACGCGCCGGCGTTCGCTCCCGGACATTGAGCCCCAGCCGGCGATTTCATCGATGGTGCGGCCACAGCCGCGGCATTGCCCGGAGCCGGGTTCAAGTACGCACACCTTCAGGCAGGGAGTTTCGATCGGGGACATCGTTCCGGGGGGCTCGATCTTGGGCAACATAGGCGCGCCGCCGGGAAAGGCAACGCGGCTAGGCCGCCCCGTCGCTGGACGGTTGTGCCGCGCCGTCGCGCGTGTCGAACGGCCCAATCGAAAGTTCTCGCGGTTGCAGGGCAGGGGCCGGTTCTGCCAAGGGCGCCAGCGCCGCCATGATCCGCTCCGGCGGCAGGGCCACGATCACTTCGGTGCCGACCCGCAGTTTCGACTTCAGCGTGAATGTGCCGCCATGCAGATCGACCAGGCTCTTGGCGATCGGCAGGCCGAGGCCCGCGCCCTGTTCGGCGGACTTGATCGCGTTCGAACCTTGCCCGAACGAGGCCAGAACGACCGGGATTTCCTCCTCGGGAATTCCGGGCCCGGTATCCTTGACGCTGAAATATTGCCCGCCGGACGCGGTCCAACCGACCTTGATCCAGATTTCTCCGCCCTGCGGCGTGAACTTCACCGCGTTGGCGAGCAGGTTGAGCACGATCTGGCGGATCGCACGTTCGTCCGCCCAGACCCTTGGCAGATCCGGTTCGAACATTTCGTGGACGGAAATCATCCGGTTCCGCGCCCGCATCTTCATCAGCCGGTGGCAATCCTCGGCCACGGCGGCGAGCGAAATCGCTTCCTCGTTGAGTTCGTAGCGGCCGGCCTCGATGCGAGACAGGTCCAGGATTTCATTGATCAGGCCGAGCAGATGCTGCCCGGAGTCATGAATGTCGTTGGAATATTCCTTGTAGGCCGTCACCGTATGCGGGCCGAAGATCTCGTTCTTCATCACCTCGGAAAAGCCGAGGATGGCATTGAGCGGCGTGCGCAGTTCGTGGCTCATCTGCGCCAGGAACCGTGACTTGGAAATGTTGGCGGCTTCGGCGCGATGCCGCGCCTCGTCCGAGAT
>JAEWHY010000112.1 GCA_023387555.1 Pseudomonadota bacterium | reverse complement strand
GCAAAGAACACCCAGACCACCGAGGACGAATATCTCTTCGTGATCCGCGGCAAGACCGCGGAATTGTTCGCGGCCGCCTGCGAAGTCGGTCCGGTCCTTGCCGGCCGCGCCAAGGCCGATCTTGCTGCCTGCCGCTCCTACGGCATGAATCTGGGCATCGCGTTCCAGCTGGTGGATGACGCGCTGGATTACGGCGGCAAGTCCGCCAAGCTAGGCAAGAACGTCGGCGACGATTTCCGCGAGGGCAAGATCACGCTGCCGGTCGTATTGTCGTTCCGGCGCGGCACCGAGGAAGAGCGGGCGTTCTGGACGCGCTGCCTCGAGCAGGGTGGCGCCAGTGACGCCGATCTCGACCGCGCCATCGCGCTGATGACCAAGCATCGTGCGCTGGAGGACACCATCGGCCGGGCGCAGCATTATGGTGCGATGGCGATCGACGCGCTGGCGTTGTTCCCGCCGTCGCCGATGAAGGCCGCGCTCGAAGAGACAGTCGCGTTCTGCCTGGCGCGGGCTTATTGACGCGGGCTTATTGACGGGGCGCTGCGCCGAGCGTGGTTGCGCACACCCACCAGCCAGGATGCTCCCGCGCGATCCGCGCGGCGGCTTCGCTTGCGTCCCCCGGCGTCGCAAACAGCCCGAAGCAGGTCCCGCCTGATCCGCTCATCCGGGTGAGGCGGCACCGTCTGGTCGCGCTTATTGCGGCGAGGGTCTCGACGACCGCCGGGAACAGCGCGATCGCGGGTGCTTCGAGATCGTTCGACGAGGACGCCAGCGCCTCGATCAGGGCGTCGAGGCTCACGGCTCCGCCGGATTCGACCAGCCGCGAGGCTGGATCGTCGTCGATCGGCGGCGCCGCCGCATCGGTGCGCATCTTCGCGAGGGCGGAGAACACCTGTCCGGTCGGGACCGGAACGCGCGCATTGACCAGAACTGCGGGCAGTGCGGGCATGGACAATGGCGCCGACAGGATTTCGCCGATCCCCCGCATGATCCGCGGGACCGGATCGAGACAGACCGGAACATCGGCACCGCTCGCAGAAGCGGCCTTCATCAGGTGGCCGTCCGCAAGGGACAGGCCGTTCTGCCGCGCGAGCAGGCGCAGCGCCGCCGCGGCGTCGGACGACCCGCCGCCGAGACCGGCGGCGACCGGCGTCGCCTTGGTCAGATGGAAGTGTCCGGTTCGCAGCTGACCGATCTGGGATTGCAGCGCGCGCGTCGCCTTGAGGACGAGGTTATCGTCCGCCGGACCGGCCTCGATTGCCGTCGGGCCATCGACGCTCAGGCCCAGCGTTTCGCCGGGCGCGAGCGTCAGCGTGTCGCCGGCATCGGCGAACACCACGATGCTTTCGAGGTCGTGGTATCCGTCCAGACGCCGGCGTCCGATGCGAAGCGTCAGATTGATCTTGGCCGGAGCGAACGCGGTTCGCTCCGCAGGTACAGCCGTCACGACGAGATCAGCCGCCGTTGTCGGACTTGGACTTCTGCTCGGCGGTTGCGCCCGGACCGTCGTCCGGCATGCCGTCCTTCAGCTTGGCCTCGATCTTGGCGAGTTCGTCGGGCTCGGGCTTGAGCGCGGCCGCATGCGACCACTGGAACTTCGCCTCCAGGTGGCGTCCGACCTTCCAGTAGGCGTCGCCGAGATGATCGTTGATGGTCGGATCTTCCGGCCGGATTTCGACGGCACGTTCGAGATGCTTCACCGCCTCATCGTAATTGCCGAGCCGGTAATAGGCCCAGCCGAGCGAGTCGACGATATAGCCGTCGTCCGGCTTCTGCTCGACGGCGCGGCGGATCATCTTCATGCCTTCGTCGAGATTGACGCCCTGGTCGACCCAGGAATAGCCGAGATAATTCAGCACGTCGGGGCGATCGGGGAACAGCTCCAGCGACTTCTTGAAGTCGGCCTCGGCCAGCGGCCAGCTCTTGTTGCGCTCGTGGCAGATGCCGCGCGAATAGAACACGTTCCAGTTGGCGCGCACCGGATTGGGAAGCTGGTCGATCACCCGCGAATAGGTCTGCGCGCATTCGGCGTATTGCTTGCGCGACCGCTCGATGTGGCCGAGCATCATGATGGCTTCGGTGTCGGCAGGATTTTCCTCGATCAGCTTGCGCAGATGCTCCTTGGCCTCGTCGGTCTTTTCCAGCGAGTCGAGATTGGCCGCCAGCTGGATCTCCGAATTGCGGTGCAGCGGCGATTCGGCCGGCACCCGCCGATAGGCCTCGATGGCCAGCTCCGGCTTCTTCATCGTCTCATAGAGATCGGCGAGCGACAGCAGCGCCAGCGGGTGGCGCGGCTCGAGGTAGAGTGCAAGCTGCAGGTAGGCGAGCCCGAGTTCCTCGCCGCCGCGGCGTCCAACCACCGCGCCGATGCCGTACAGCACCTCGGCAGCGCCGGCCTGGGCATTCTGCACCATCGGCGGCAGCTTCCGGCCGGCTTCGACTTCCTTCATGGCGTGCGTCACCAGCGGGTGGCGCGGCAGCGCCTTGTCGAAGGTCTCGAAGACCTCGAGCGCCTGCTCCTTGGTCCCGTTCCGGGAGAGGAAGCTGCCATAGGATTCCGCGACGCGCAGATTGGTGCCGTCCAGCTTGTGCACCTTCTCGAAGCGGCGCTGGGCTTCCTTCTTCCGGTTGGCGCTGTCGAGGATCAGCCCGGCGTGCTGGTCCTTGAAGATGCTGTACCAGTCGGGCCCCTGCAGACGGTCGATGGTCTCGATCGCCGCCTTGGAGTCATTGGCGCCGACCTGCGCCCAGGCCGCGAGCAGCGCCGCAGTCAGGTCGGTCACCGGACCGCGGACCGATTGCGCGATATTGGTGCGGGCGGCCTGCCATTGCTTGTTCTTGAGCGCGCGGACGCCGAGAACGAGCCGCGCGTCACGATCGTTCTTGTTGATCTGGATGATGCGCTCGGCCAGCCGGAACGCCTCCTCCATGTCGCCTTCGGTGAGGGCGGCGCCGAACGCGCGCTGCAGCAGGTCGGGGTTCTTCGGATCGGCGCGCAGCGCGGCACGGAAATAGGTCGAGGCGGCAGCGGCATCGCGCTGCTGGAGCGCGTGGCGCGCGGCGAGGTAGTTTCCCGAAGCCGACGTTCGCGAGGTGTCCCGCTTGACCGGCGACTGTGCCGCCAGCAGGCCGGGCAACATCAGGATTCCGAATGCGGTGGCCGCGACGGCGGCGGGCTTCAGCAGGGCCGACATGTTCACGTCGAAATTCTCCATCGTGGGCAGCAACGCAAAGCCGCCCCACAGCCTCGGTTCGAGGATGGCCTTTTTGAGCGTGCGCCGCAAGAACGGCCGCCGCATGTCGCGACAGCCTTTCGGCCGCAATGCGGGCTTTATCGTGACCGGGGCACGGCCGCGACCGCCGCTGTTTCCTGCAATATGTGGGGGCCTCGAGCCTCACATATTCGGATAATTCGGGCCGCCCGATCCCTCCGGGGGAACCCAGGTGATGTTGCGATTCGGATCCTTGATGTCGCAGGTTTTGCAGTGAACGCAATTCTGCGCGTTAATCACGAATTGCAGATCCGCACCTTCTCCGACCCATTCGTAAACGCCGGCCGGGCAGTATCGGGTCGAGGGGCCTGCGAAGACATCGTGCTCGGATGACTTTTGCAGCGCCATGTCCGCCACCTTGAGATGCGGCGGCTGATTCTCCTCGTGATTGGTGTTGGACAGGAACACCGATGACAGGCGGTCGAAGGTGATCTTGCCGTCCGGCTTGGGATAGGTGATCGGCGTGCACTCGCGCGCGGGCTTGAGGGTCTCCCAGTCGGCCTTGCCATGCTTCTGGGTGCCGAACAGCGAGAAGCCGAGCGTATTGGTCCACATGTCGAGACCGCCGAGCGCGACTCCGACGATGGTGCCGAACTTCGACCAGAGCGGCTTTACATTGCGCACCGGCCAGAGATCCTTGCCGACCGGCGAGGTCCGCCATGAGTCTTCGTAGGCTGTCAGTTCGTCGTTGGCGCGGCCGGCCGAGAGCGCCTGCGCCACATGCTCGGCCGCAAGCATGCCGGACGAGATCGCGTTGTGCGATCCCTTGATGCGCGGCACGTTGACGAAGCCCGCGGCGCAACCGATCAGCGCGCCACCCGGGAAGACGAGTTTCGGCACCGACTGGTAGCCGCCTTCGGTGATCGCGCGCGAACCATAGGCAAGGCGCTTGGCACCCTCGAATACGTCGCGCACCGACGGATGGGTCTTGAAGCGCTGGAATTCCTCGAACGGCGACAGATACGGGTTCTCGTAATTGAGATGCACCACGAAGCCGACCGCGATCAGGTTGTCGTCATAGTGATAAAGGAACGAGCCGCCGCCGGTCCTGTTGTCGAGCGGCCAGCCGAACGAATGCTGCGCCAGTCCCGGCTTGTGCTTCGACGGATCGACCTGCCAGATTTCCTTCAGTCCGATGCCGAATTTCGGCGGCTCGCGGTCCGCCGCCAGCCCGAATTTCGCGATCAGGATCTTGCTGAGCGAGCCGCGCGCACCCTCGGCGAACAGCGTGTATTTGCCGAGCAATTCCATGCCGCGGGTGAAGCCGTCGGTCGGCTCGCCATCCTTGCCGATGCCCATGTCGCCGGTGGCGACGCCGCGAACCTCGCCGTTCTCGCCGAACAGCAGTTCCGCGGCGGCAAAGCCCGGATAGATCTCGACGCCGAGCGCTTCGGCCTTGGTCGCAAGGTATTTGGTCACGAGCCCGAGCGATCCGATGAAGCAGCCGTGGTTGCTCATCAGCGGCGGCGCCATGAACAGCGGAACCTTGAGCGCGCCGGATTGCGTCATCCAGTAGAAGCGGTCGTCCGTCACCTCGGTCTTCAGCGGGCGGTCGGGGTCCTCGCGCCAGTCCGGCAGGAGCCGGTCGAGCCCGGAGGGGTCGATCACCGCACCGGACAGGATATGCGCCCCGACCTCGGAACCCTTCTCGACGACGACGACGCTGAGATCGGGCGAAAGCTGCTTGAGCCGGATCGCGGCGGCGAGCCCGGCAGGGCCGGCGCCGACGATGACCACGTCAAATTCCATGCTTTCACGGGGCGGCAATTCCGACATCGCTTGTTCCATACCGGCACTGTCCCGGCCTCACCTGAGGAGCGGGCGTAAAGCCCGTCTCGAGGAAGGACGTCCAGCGCACAAATTAGACTTCCTCTGATCGAGGAATTGGTTTTTTCATGTTTGGACAAATCCGACAATCTGTCTGGCATCATCCACGTGCTAAAGTCCGGACATGACCCCCGCCGAGGCCAATTCCGTCCGCGATCTCCTGACGTTCTACCTCGAAGCCGGCGTCGATATTGCGCTGGACGAGGTGCCCGCCAACCGGTTCGCCGATCCGGCGCTTGCCGCCGCGGTGAGCGAGCCCGCCGCGCCTCCGGGGCCGCCGCCGAATATCGAGCCCCGGCCGGTGGCTGCGGCCGCGTCCGTGACGCCGCTGGTGCCTCCGATCACCGAGGAGGCGATCATGGCGGCGCGGGCGGCCGCCCATTCGGCCGCCTCGCTCGAGGCGCTGCGGGAGATCATGAGCACCTTCGAGGGCTGCGCACTGCGCACCACGGCAAAGCAGCTGGTCTTCGGCGATGGCAACCCGCAGGCGCGCCTGATGTTCGTCGGCGAGGCGCCGGGTTCGGAGGAGGACCAGCAGGGCGTTCCGTTCGTCGGCCGGTCCGGGCAGCTCCTCGACCGGATGCTGGGCGCCATCGGGATCGCGCGATCCGAGGTCTATATCGCCAACATCGTGCCCTGGCGGCCGCCGGGCAACCGCGACCCGTCGATCCACGAGACCCAGATCTGCCTGCCGTTCATCCAGCGCCAGATCGAACTGGTCGGCCCGCAGGTGCTGGTTTGCCTCGGCAAGCCGTCGACCGCGACGCTGCTCGGCGTCACCGACGGCATCAAGCGCACGCGCGGCCGCTGGTTTACATACCGGACGGAGACGCGGGAGGTTCGGGCAATGCCGATGTTCCATCCCGCCTATCTGCTGCGCAATCCGATCGAGAAGCGGTTTGCCTGGCGCGATTTCCTGACGGTCAAAAAAGCGCTGGCCGGCTAGCGCGATCGGTTACAGCGCCACCAGCACGGCGCCGGCCGCGATCAGCGCGACTCCGAGCGCGTTCAGCAGCGTCAGTTTCTCGCCCAGAAACAGGACGCCGAAAATCGCCACCAGCACGACGCTCAGCTTGTCGACCGGCGCCACTTGCGCCGCCTGGCCGATCTTGAGCGCCCGGAAATAGCACAGCCACGACGCGCCGGTGGCGAGGCCGGAGAGCAAAAGGAACAGCCAGGTCCGGCCCGGCACCGATGCGGGATTTTGGTATCCGCCGGTCGCGATCAGGATGCCGGCGAGCAGGCAGATCACGACAATGGTGCGGATGAAGGTCGCAAGGTCGGAATTGATCTGCTCGACGCCGACCTTGGCAAAGATCGCCGTCAGCGCGGCAAACAGGGCGGACAGAACCGCCCAGAATTGCCACGCTGAAAGCGCGTTGGTCATCAGCCCGGCACGAGGATCAGCTTGATCGCGAAGATCAGCGCGAGCGCAGCGACCGCGAGCGTGACGTCCTTGTAGCGGCCGGCAATCAGCTTGATCAGCGCGTAGGTGATGAAGCCAAGTCCGATGCCGGTGGCGATCGAGTAGGTCAGCGGCATGGTGATGGCGGCGATCACCGCGGGCGCGGACTCGGTGATGTCCTCCCAGTCCATGTTGGCCATCAGGCTGGCCATCACGGCGGCGACGAACAGCAGCGCTGCGGCCGACGCATAGGCCGGAATGAGGCCGGCCAGCGGCGAGAAGAACAAGGCGAACAGGAACAGGATGCCGACGAACACCGCCGTCAGCCCGGTTCGGCCGCCCGCCTCGACGCCCGCCGCGCTTTCGATATAGCTCGTCGTGGTCGATGTGCCGATCGACGCGCCGAACATCGCCGCGAAGCTGTCGGAGATCAGCGCCTGTTTCATGCGCGGCACGTTGCCGTCCTTGTCAACGAAGCCGGCTTTCTCCGTCACGGCAATCAGCGTGCCGGCGTTGTCGAAGACGTCGATCATCAGGATCGAGAACACCACGATCAGGAACGACAATTCGAACGTGCGCGAGAAGTCGAGCGCGAGGAAGGTCGGCGCGATCGACGGCGGCATCGAGACAATGCCCCTGAATTCGGACAGGCCGAGCGGCAGGCCGATCAGGCCGACGACCAGGATTCCGATCAAGGTGGCGCCGTGAATCCTGCGCGCATGCAGCGCCACGATCAGGATGAAACCGAACAGGCAGAGCAGCGGTCCCCAGACGTTGAGCGGGCCAAGCGTCACCAGCGTTGCCGGATGGGCGACGATGATCTTCGCGTTCTCGAGTGCGATGATGCCGAGGAACAGACCGACGCCGGCGCCGATCGCGTACTTCAGGTTCCGCGGGATCTGGTTGATGATGTACTCGCGCAATCCCGTCACCGACAGGATGAAGAACAAGATGCCCGACAGGAACACCGCGCCCAGCGCCTGCTGCCACGTATATTTGTAGGTCAGCACCACGGTGAAGGCGAAGAACGCGTTGAGCCCCATGCCCGGCGCAAGCGCGAGCGGGTAGTTGGCGTAAAGCCCCATCACGATACTGCAGACCGCGGCGGCGATGCAGGTGGCGACGAACACCGCGCCCTGATCCATGCCCGCTTTCGCCAGGATGCTTGGATTGACGAAAATGATGTAGGCCATGGTCAGGAATGTGGTCAGACCGGCCAGCGCCTCGGTCCTCACATTCGTGCCGTTGGCCGTCAGGCCGAAATAATTGTCCAGAAAGCCGTCCGCCTTTGCGGCGGGCTTGTTGTCGGTGGCCATGGTCACCCCCTGCGTGCCCCGTTCAACCGGCGAGATTAGCGCGTTGCCGCCGCCATTCCCGTCCGATCTCACGTTGTCCACTGCAAGAAAAGCCAGACTCATGCCAGTTCGCGCCCGCCGAGGTTCGTCTTTCGAACATCGGACTTCGCAGGGGCGCCAGCAGCTTTATAATCAATGTGCCAGTGCGGCTTTGGTTCGCGAGTCCTTTGGTTCGCAAGTGCGCCTGCCGCGTTCTGCGCCGGCATGAACGCGGCCTCCCGGTTGACCCGGCCGGGAGAATAGGTCGGAATTCCGCCGGAAAGCGCATGAATTGTTCGGCCTGCCCGGCAAACCGGCAATTTCCGCCAGCGCCAGAAGCGGCGGATCAAGGAGCGGACCATGGATGTCGATCCTGTCCTTCTCGCCCGCATTCAGTTTGCCTTCACGGTCACGTTTCACATTATTTTCCCTAGCTTCACGATCGGGCTCTCGGCCTATATCGCCACCCTCGGCGTGATGTGGTTGCGCACCGAGAATGAGCGCTACCACCGGCTGATGCGGTTCTGGACCAAGATTTTCGCGGTCTCCTTCGCGATGGGCGTCGTGTCGGGGATCGTGCTCAGCTACCAGTTCGGCACCAACTGGAGCCGCTTCTCGGTCATGTCGGGCAACGTGATCGGCCCGCTGATCGGCTACGAAGTGCTGACCGCCTTCTTTCTGGAGGCGACGTTCCTCGGCATCCTGCTGTTCGGGTTCAACCGGGTGCCGCCTGGCCTTTATGTGGCGTCGGCCGCGATCGTCGCCCTCGGCACCGCGCTGTCCGCCTTCTGGATCCTGTCGGCCAACAGTTGGATGCAGACGCCCGCCGGACATGAAATGCGCGACGGCGTCGCTTATCCGGTCGACTGGCTGAGCATCATCTTCAACCCCAGCTTCCCGTATCGGTTGGCGCACATGCTGAACGCCGCTTACCTCACGACCGGATTCGTCGTGCTGGCAGTCGGCGCCCGCTATCTCCTGCAGGGCCAGCATGTCGAGGATGCCCGCACCATGATGCGGATGGGGCTGTGGCTGATGGCGATCCTGGCGCCGCTGCAATTGTTCATCGGCGACCAGCACGGTCTCAACACGCTGAAATATCAGCCGATCAAGGTCGCGGCCATGGAAGCGCACTGGGACGGCAGCAAGCCCGGTGCCCTCGTCCTGTTCGCCTGGCCCGACGAGAAAGCGGAGAAAAATCTCTACGAGATCGCCATTCCGTACGGCGCCTCGCTCATCCTGCGCCAGGATCCCAACGGCCTGTTTCCCGGGCTGACCAGCGTGCCGCCGCAGGACCGCCCGCCGCTGGTCCCGGTGTTTTTCAGCTTCCGCATCATGGTCGGCCTCGGCCTCTACATGATCGCGGCGGCGCTGTTCGGCTGTTATCTCTGGTGGCGGGGCACGCTGTTCGAGACGCGCTGGTATCTGCGCATCCTGTCCTGGACATGGTGGGCCGGATTCGTCGCCGTGATCGCCGGCTGGGTCGTGACCGAAACCGGCCGCCAGCCCTGGCTCGTGCAGGGGCTGCTGCGCACCGCCGATGCGACCTCGCCGGTGCCGGCGACCAGCCTGCTCGGCACGCTCGCCCTGTTCGTCCTCTGCTACGGCGTCGTGTTCTCGATGGGCATCTATTACATCAACCGGATCATCAACAAGGGTCCGGAAGGCCGCGCGCTTGAAGAGCCCGAAGGCCTGCCGAGCCGTCCGCTGACCGGGGCCGAAGATGCGGCCCGCGAAGCCATCGCGAGGGGAGGATAGCGCCATGGAATGGTATCTCCCGGTGATCTGGGCAGGGCTGATCGGCACCGCGGTCGCGATGTATGTGATCCTCGACGGCTTCGATCTCGGCATCGGCATCCTGTTCCCGTTCGCCCGTAACGAAGTGCAGCGCGACCAGATGATGCGCTCGGTTGCGCCGTTCTGGGACGGCAACGAGACCTGGCTTGTGCTCGGCGGCGGCGGGCTGCTGGTGGCGTTCCCGGTCGCCTATGCCATCATCATGCCGGCGCTGTATCTGCCGGTGATCGTGATGCTGCTCGCGCTGGTGTTCCGCGGCGTGGCGTTCGAGTTCCGGGTGGTCTCGCGCAGCAAGATCGGGTGGAATTTCGCCTTCACCTTCGGTTCGGTGCTCGCGACATTTTCGCAGGGTGTGATCCTCGGCGGTCTCATCCAGGGCATCAAGGTCGAGAACGGGCAGTTTGCCGGCGGCCATTTCGACTGGGCGACGCCGTTCGCATTGTTGTGCGGTCTGGCGCTGGTCGTGGGCTACGCGCTGCTCGGCGCCACCTTCCTGATCATGAAGACCGAAGGCGAAGTGGCCGACCGCGCCCGCAATCAGGCGCGGGTGCTTCTGATAATGGTGCTCGGCTTCATGGCGATGATCTCGCTCTACACGCCCTATGCATTCGAACGGATCGCCAATCGCTGGTTCTCGCTGCCGAACTTCTACTATCTGTGGCCGGTGCCCCTGGTCACGGCGCTTGTCGCCTGGCTGCTGTGGCGCTGGCTCGACAAGGGCCGCGATTCGCTGCCCTTCATCGCGACGATCCTGCTGTTCCTGCTCGGCTACCTCGGGCTGGTGATCTCGATCTATCCGTATCTGGTGCCGCCGACGCTGACGGTGTGGGATACCGCTGCCGCGCCGTCGAGCCAGATCTTCATGCTGATCGGAACGGTGTTCCTCCTACCGATCATCCTTGGCTACATCGCCTTCATCTACTGGCTGTTCCGCGGCAAGGTGAGGGAAGGCGAGGCGTATCATTGAGATGGTCGTCGCCGCGAAAGCGGGGCCGATAATCACTGCGTTGCCGGCGTCGCCGATTGCGGCCGCACCACGCCCCAGCCGATGCGCAGCACCGGTGCGCGGCCCGGCAAGGCCCGGTCGAAGGCGCGCGGCACTTCCGCCACGAGGTCGGGGAACTGCGCCTTGATCTCCTGCGGCGGCGTTCCTGCCGTGTCGGTCGCCGGCCACACGACGACCGCCCCTTTATCGATGGCGTCCTGCCGGGTCGCGAGCACCGGCTTGCCGGCCTGCGGAATGTAATGGACCCGCGGACGGCTGTCCGATGCGACCGAGACCAGTGCGGCAAGGCGCGGATCGCCGGCCACCACCTCGAGCTTGCGCTGGGTGCGCCGCTCGAAATTCTCGGTGAAGAATTTTGCGATGTCGTCGGCCGGCTGCGCGATCTTGAGATCGACCGCGAACACCGACGGCAGCACCAGGACGCCGGCGGCGGCCAGCGCCGGCGGCGCCAGCAACAGGCCGAGCCATGCGATGCTCAGGATGCGCTGGTGATGCAGCATGATCGTGCTGCCAGCGAAAGCGACGATCGCGAGGCCGGACAAAACGAGCAACGGCGGGATACCCGTCAGGTCCGGCTTGCCGGAAATGACCGCGAAGGTCGTGACGAGGATCAGCGGCGCCAGGGCGAACGTCAGGATGAAGCTTCGCGCATAGGGTTCCGGCGCTGAACCGACAACGGCCGTCGCTTCGATGTTTTTGGTGCGCGACAGGTTGCTCGCCAGCGCCACCAGGATGGCGGCGCCGGCATGCGCGACCGCGACAAGGGCGAGCAAGCGGAGCCAGGCGATGATGTTCTGGTCGGTCGCCTCGACACTCCGCAGCCGCGCCATGTCCGGGGTGAGACCGAAGCCATAGTCGCGGATCAGGATGAGGTTCGTCAGCATCATGCAGGCGACCGTGATCGCCGCAGCGCCCGCTGCCGGATTGGCCGCGGCGACGCGGGCCCGCGGATGGATCAGCACGAAGGCGACGACAACGGCGAGCAGCAGCAGCGCAAGATGCGAGGTCAGCAGCAGC
>JAEWHY010000104.1 GCA_023387555.1 Pseudomonadota bacterium | reverse complement strand
CGCGCGCTGGCGGTCCAGGTGGTGCAACTCGGATTGCTGCTGACCGTCAATATCGTGGTGCATCGCCAGAACATCGCGCGCATCGCCGAGATGGTGGACCTCGCGCTGTCGCTCGGCGCGCATCGGGTGGAAATCGCGCATGTGCAATATTACGGCTGGGCGCTGAAGAACCGCGCCGCGCTGATGCCGTCGCGCGAACAGGCGGAGCGCGCGATGGAAACAACGGAGGCGCTGCGCGAGGCGCATCGCGGCCGCATCGTGATCGATTCCGTGCTGCCGGATTATTACGCGCGATACCCCAAGCCCTGCATGGGCGGCTGGGGCCGCCGCTCGCTCAATGTCACGCCGTCGGGTAAGGTTTTGCCGTGCCATGCCGCCGAGGTGATCCCCGGACTAACCTTCTGGTCGGTGGCCGAACATGCGCTGGCCGATATCTGGCGGCAGTCTCCGGCCTTCAATGCGTTCCGCGGCACCGACTGGATGGCCGAGCCCTGCCGCTCCTGCCCGAAGCAGCGCGAGGATTTCGGCGGCTGCCGCTGCCAGGCTTTCCTTCTGACCGGGGATGCGCGCGCGACCGATCCGGTCTGTCACCTCTCGCCATTGCATGACGAAGTCGAACGCATCGCCGCCGTTCAAACGGACGCATACGAATACCGGCGCTATCGCCGGGAGCCGGTTGTCACACCCTGATTGCGAGCGGGGGGCAAAGTAGCGGAGACTGGCAGAAAGGCCGCGCACGACGGCCATTTTTTTGAGGGAGGTTCGGATGAAAGGCTTGTCCCGTACTGCGGTCCTTGCCGGCGGCATCGCCGGCGCCTTCGCACTCTCGATTGCGCCCGCGTTTTCGCAGGCGCCTCCCGGCATGAGCGCGATCGACAAATCCGATCCCGCCGCGAGCAAGCAGGATTCCAACCTCAAGCCGCATGCGACGCCGCCGATCGTGACGCCGGTCGACAAGCTGCCGATCGACAAGCTGAAGCTGCCGGCCGGTTTCAGGGCCGAAGTTTATACCAGCGGCCATCCCGGCGGGCGCACCATGGTGATGGGGCCGAAGGGCACGATCTTCATGGGTACGCGCCTGCTCGGCCGCGTCTATGCGATCACCGAGAAGGACGGCAAGCGCGAGGTGCGCACGCTGCTGCAGGGCCTGACGCAGCCGAGCGGGCTCGCGATCAAGGACGGCGCGCTCTATGTGCTCGCGATCAACAAGGTGCTGCGGTTCGACGACATCGAGAACAACCTCGATAACCCGGGCGCGGGCGTCGATCTCACCGACAAGTTCAACCTGCCGCCGGAGATCCATCACAACTGGAAATACGCGGCGTTCGGACCGGACGGCAAGCTCTACATCCAGGTCGGCGCGAATTGTAACATCTGCGAAATCAATCCGGGCGTTCACGGCCAGATCCGCCGCTACAATCCCGACGGCTCCGGCATGGAAATCGTGGCGCGCGGTGTGCGCAATACGGTCGGCTTCGATTGGCACCCAGTGACGAAGGAGTTGTGGTTCACCGACAACGGCCGCGACTGGGCGGGCGATGCCGGACCGGAGGACGAACTGAACCGCGTCGCCAAAGGGCAGGAGGGCGCCCATTACGGCTTCCCGTATTGCCACGCCAACGGCGTTCCCGATCCGGACATCAAGGTGCCGAATCCTTGCGCCGGCGTCGTGATGCCAGCGGCGCTGACCGGTCCGCATTCCGCCGGGCTCGGCATCCTGTTCTACACCGGCGACATGTTCCCGAAGGGCTATCAGAATGCCGCCTTCATCGCGCGGCGCGGCTCCTGGAACAAGGCGCAGAAGTTCGGCTACGACGTCGTGCTCGCGCGCACCACGGCGGATGGCAAGGCCAAGATTGAGCCGTTCATGACCGGACTGCTGGACCAGAAGGCCAACGAATTCTTCGGCCGCCCGACCTATCTGTTCCAGATGAAGGACGGCTCGCTGCTGGTCTCCGACGAGCAGAACGGCGCGACCTATCGCATCTCCTATGATGCCAAGGCCGCGACGTCGGCGGCGAAGAAGAAGTAAGAAGACCGCACGTGATGCAACTTGCTCCGCTCATTCCCGCGCAGGCGGGACTCCAGAGATTGTTGTTCTGGGTCCCCGCCTTCGCGGGGACGAGCGGAGGGAGGGCCGAGGCGCGTCCGGTCAGCCTGAGATCGCTGCTGGGGCTGTGTGCGTTGGCTTTTGCCGCCCTCGCTTTCTCCGGGAGCGCGTTTGCGCAAAGCCTGACGCTGCCCGAACGCATCGAGCAATGCGGCGCCTGCCACGGCGAGGACGGCAATTCGAAGCTCGAGACCATTCCGTCGCTCGCCGGGCAGCCGGCCTTCTTCACGCTCAATGCGCTCATCCTGATGCGCGAGGGCGTGCGCAAGGTCGAGGCGATGGCCCCGTTCGTGAAGGACCTGAAGGACGCCGACATCCAGGCGCTGGCCGATCATTACGAGAAGCTGACGCCGAAGCGCAGCGAGGAGACGATCGATCCGGTGCTGGCCGAGCGCGGCGCGAAAATGTCAGCGCAGCGGCGCTGCGGGTCCTGCCATCTGCCCTCGTTCGCCGGCCAGCAGCAGATGCCGCGGCTCGCCAAGCAGCGCATCGACTACATGATCCACGCAATGAAGCAGTATCTCACCGACAGCCGCAGCGGCGCCGACACCGCGATGACGGCGTCGATTTTCGGGCTGCGCGACGACGACCTCGCGGCGCTCGCGCATTACGCAGCGGGAAAGTAGCGGCGCGTCATCCCGTCAGGATCGGCCGCAGTGCGTCGCGCTCCTCGTTGAGAAATTCGAAGAACGCCGCGATCCGTGGCGTGTGACGCAGGTCCGGATGCGTCAACAGCCGCCAGCTTCGTCGCAATTCCGGCACCTGCGGGATCACCTGAACCAGATCCGCTTCGGCGTCGCCGAGCGCGGCGGGAAGCGGCGCCACGCCTGCGCCCGCCTTGGCCGCCGAGACGAGACCGAGAATGCTGTTCACGCGCACGACGATGTTGCCGTCCGGCGCGACTTCGGCGAGCCAGGTCGCGGCGCGGTGCCTCGCCATCGATCCGTCGAAGCCCACCAGCGCATGCCGGCGCAGGTCCGCAATGGCGGCAGGCTTGCCGCAGCGTTCGATATATTTCGTGCTCGCGTAAACCGCCCAGATCGAATCCGCGATCTTCTTGCCGACCAGCACCGCATCGTCGGTATCGCCGGAGCGAAGCGCGACATCGGCATCGCCCTTGGCGATGTCGAGATATTTGTCGCTCATCACGAACTCGACCCGAAGGCCCGGATGCCTCGTATGAAATCGGTCGAGCAGCGCCTACTGGGTGATGCGGTACATGATCGGCTCGGGGCAGGTGAGGCGAATGACGCCGATGTCGCCGCGTTCGATCGTCGCCTTCTGCTGCTCGAAGGTCTGGATGGCGTGCTCGACGCGCTCGGCGAACGGCAGCATCTGCTGGCCGAATTCGGTGAGGCGGTAGCCGGTGGTATGACGCTTGACCAGCTCCCGGCCGAGCCTGCGTTCGAGTTCCGCAAGCCTTCGCTGAACCGTCGACTGGCTGGTGCGCCGCGCGCGCCCGGCGGCCAATGTGCTGCCGTGCCTCGCTACCGCGAGAAAGTATCGAAGGTCGCTCCACTCGAACATGGACGCTCCACTCGAACGCGGCCGATTATGCAATATTGCCGCGCGTTGGCGCAATCTTGCGGCTCCTCCCTGAAATCCGTCACGAATACATGGGAAGGCATATTC
>JAEWHY010000090.1 GCA_023387555.1 Pseudomonadota bacterium | reverse complement strand
GAGCGGTGTCGGTCGAGCCCGAAAGCATGACCGGCAGCGAGATCGAACTCGCGCGCAAGGGCGACGAGCGTCCGAACATGCTCGCGCTCACCGCCTGGCCCGCGCATCAGGGGCTCGACGATCCGGCGGCCGAGGCTGAGATCGGCTGGGTGGTCGATCTCGTGACGTCGGTGCGCTCGCTGCGGTCGGAGATGAACATCCCGCCCGCCACGATGATGCCGCTGGTCCTCGTCGGAGTGTCGGACGAAACCCGCGCGCGGGCCGGCCGCTGGCTGGACTTCGTGAAGCGGCTGGCGCGGATTTCGGAGCTGGTCTTCACCGAGAAGGCTCCGGACGGCGCGGTGCAATTGCTGGTGCGCGGCGAAGTCGCCGCTCTGCCGCTCAAGGGCGTGATCGACGTCAATGCCGAACGCGCGCGGCTGCAGAAGGAACTGGCGAAAGCCGAATCCGACATCCAGCGCGTCGACCAGAAACTCGGTAATCCGAAGTTCGTGGCCAATGCCGCCGAAGAGGTGGTGGAGGGCGAGAAGGAGAAGCGCGAGGAAGCCGAGGCGCGGCGCGGCAAGATTCTCGAAGCGCTGGAGCGTCTGAAAGGCGCCGCATAACGGGCAACCACGGTCCAAATCCTCGCCGCAATCCTCATTCAGGTTGCATGCGTTGAACGGCGGGGTTCGGCAGACTGCCGAACCCTAGGCGGGGACGCGGCGGAATGGTCGGACGGATGGGGCGGCGTTTGCAATGCGGCGGCTGATCCGTGTGGTTGGATACGGTTCGATCGCAACCGCTGTCCTGCTTGCCCTGTTCGGCATCATGACGGCGCGACAGGCCGACCCTGCGCTTTGGCCACCGCAACCCGGCCAGGCCGCCGCGGAAATCTTTGTTGTCAGCCACGGCTATCACAGCGGCATTGCGCTCTCGACGGCACAGCTTGCCGCGGCCGCGCAGCGTAGCGGCGACACGGCGCTGGCGCTCGTTGCCGAGCGCTTCGGCGGCTATCCCTTCATTGAAATCGGGTGGGGCGAGCGCGACTTTTACGCCTCGGTGCCGACGGTGGCCGATCTGGACGTCGGGCTGGCGGTTCGCGCGTTGTTTCGTCCCGATAACAAATCCGTCCTGCATGTGGTCGGATTGCCGGATGCGCCGCGGAAGGTGTTCGGCTCTGCGGATGTCGTGAGCGTCGCATTGAGCGCGGAAGGCTTTGCGCGCATGCTGTCCGCGCTCAATGCCACTTTCGTGTTGAATGGCGATCCGCCGGCGCTGCAGGTGCTGGGCCGCGGCCTTTACGGGCCGAGCCTCTTCTACGATGCAAACGGCGCCTTTCACATTTTCAGTCTGTGCAACCATTGGGTCGCGGACATGCTGTCGGAAGCCGGTTTGCCGATGACGCCGGTCCTCGATACCCTGCCGGCGGGGCTTCTGCTCGACCTGAAGATGCGGGCCGGCCTCGTTCGCATGCCGGGGCCGTCATCATGAAAGTCTTTCTCGCCGGCGCGACCGGAGTGGTCGGCCGGCGCCTTGTGGTGCTGCTGCGGCAGGCCGGACACGAGGTCGCCGGCACGACGCGTTCGGAAGCGAAGGCCGCCGCCTTGCGCCAGATCGGCGCCGTCCCGGTGCTGGTCGATGCCTATGACGCCGACAAGCTGAAGCTTGCGGTCTATGCGGTGCAGCCCGACGTCATCATCCACCAGCTCACCGATCTGCCGCAGGCGATCGACCCGAGGACATTGACGGCCGCGCTCGAGGCCAATGCGCGGCTGCGCATCGCCGGGACCCGCAATCTGGTGGACGCGGCGCTCACCAATAATGTGCGGCGCGTTATCGCGCAGAGCATCGCCTTCGCCTATGCGCCGGGCGAGGGTCCGTTGACCGAGGATCAACCGATCGATTCGGCCCAGGCCGGGGTGATCTCACTGGAGCGGGCGGTGACGCAGACGCCGGGGATCGACGGCATCGTGCTGCGCTACGGCCGCTTCTACGGTCCAGGCACCTGGACGGCCGAGCCGAACGGCGCCGCGCCGCTGCATGTCGATGCGGCCGCACACGCGGCCTTGCTGGCGCTGAGCCGGGGGCAGCCCGGCATCTACAATCTCGCGGAGGATGACGGCGCGGTGTCCAGCGACAAGGCGAAGCGCGATTTCGGCTTCGATGCATCGTTCCGGATGAACGCATGATGCAGATGCAAGGCCTCGCCGCCATCGATCCGAACAATCGTCCCGGCGGCCCGCGCCTTGTGGTCACCGCCAAGACTGCGAACAAGGTGCAGTTCTTCGATGTGGTCTCGCTGGAGCGGACCGGCGAGATCGACATGCCGGCATCGACCCATGAAATGGTGCTGTCGCCGGACGGCCGCGCAGTCTACGCCTCGGTCTATGGCGGCGGCATCTTTGGGAAGAATGCGAACGCGGACCGTCGCATCGCGCTGATCGATCTGGAGGGAAGGGCGGTCCTGCGCATGATCGATGCCGGCGCCGACGTCGCGCCGCATGGCGTGATGCTCGACCGTGACGGTGTGCTCTGGTGTACCGCCGAACTCGGCAATGCGGTGCTGGCGATCAATCCCGCGACGGGATGCGTGCAGAGCATCGATATCGGCAAGGCGGCGCACTGGCTGGCAATCAGCCATGCCGCGGACAAGGTGTTCGCCTCCTGCAAGACCTCGGACTTTGTCGCGGTGATCGACCGGACGAGGCGCGTAATGACCAGCCGTCTGCCGATCCCCGATCTCGCCGAGGGACTCGCGGTGAGCCCGGATGGCGGCACGGTCTTTGTCTGCGCGCATCGGACGCCGACCCTCTACGTCTTCGATGCGGCGAGCGAGACGCTGCGCAGAACCCTCACGATCGCAGGCGGGGAGGGCAGGCCGAACCAGCTTAAGCGCGTGCACGTGTCGCCCGACGGGTGCTTCGTGTGCGTGTCGTCGCTGCTCGACAACCATGCGGCGATCTTCGACGCGGTTTCGCTCGACCAGGTCGCATCGATCACCACCCGCAAGGGGCCGATGGGCTTCGGCTTCGCCGCCGATGGCCGGCATGCCTTCCTGTGCTGCCATGACGATGCGGTGGTGCTGGAATTCGAACTGACCACTGGCCGCGTCACGCGGCAATTCGCGACCGCGTCGGGCTGCGAATACATCATCGCGTTTTCCCCGGCGGCGTGAGCGTCGGCCCATGGGACCGGCGTTGCCCACAGGCTGCCTC
>JAEWHY010000023.1 GCA_023387555.1 Pseudomonadota bacterium | reverse complement strand
CGCGCGGAACGCCGGAATCTTTCGGCGGTCCGTGGTGACTGCAATCTCATGCGCTTCTCACACTCGCGCATGAGGCCATGGGCTTTGGCTGAAAGCCCGGCGTTCCGCGCGCCCTTGGGTGCTCCAGGGGCAGGGAATGCGAAATGGAAATACGGGCGCGCCCGCGCCGTCACAACAACAGGGCCGGCGGAGCTTTGCCTGCAAAAGACAACGTGACGGTCGTAGCCCGCATGCAGCGAAGCGAAATGCGGGAGCGCCGTTCCCGGATTTCGCTGCGCTCCATCCGGGCTACAGAGCGAGGGCGGCCCTCAGATCATGTAATGGCCGCCGTTGACGTGTGTCGCCTGGCCCGACACGAAGCCGCCGCCGGGGGACGCGAGAAACGCGACCGCCGCCGCCACTTCCGCAACGTCGCCGAACCGCCCGAGCGGGATCTCCGACTGGATCTTCTGCTTGGCCTGATGCGGATACTGGCTCCAGTCGCGCTCGGTGTCGATCGCGCCGGGCACCACGGTGTTGGCGGTGATGCCGTCCGGCCCGAACTCGCGCGCGATGGCCTTGGCGAGGCCATGCATGCCGGCCTTGCAGGTGATGTTGTGGGCGCGATGCGTGACCTGCGCCCAGAAGCCGTCGAAGCCGGAGATCAGCACGATGCGGCCCCATTTGTTCTTGCGCATGTGCGGGATCGCGTGGCGGCTGAGAAAGAACGCCGAACTGAGGTTGGTGCCAAGCACGTTGTCCCAGTCCTGTGGCGTGATCTCGAGAAAGGCTTGATAGCGGCGGATGCCGACATTGTTGACCATGATGTCGATGCTGCCGAAGGCATCGACGCAGGACTGGATCAGCCTTTCGCAATCGTCGTCCTTGGAGACGTCGGCCATCACCCCGATCGCGTTGCCGCCGGCCGCGTTGATTTCGGCGACCACGGTATCGACTGCGGCCTTGTTGCTGGAGCCGTTGACGACGACCTTCGCACCCTTCCGGGCCAGCGCATGTGCGATCGCACGGCCAATGTTGCGGCCCGAGCCGGTGACGACCGCGGCGCGGCCCTGCAAATCCTGTTCAGACATCATGCTCCTTAGAAGGCGAACCGCACGCGGTCCTCTTATTGGTCATTCCGGGACGGCCCGAAGGGCCGGGCCCGGAATCCATACTCTCGGTGGTGGTTATAGATTCCGGGTTCGCCGCACGCAGCCAAGTTTACGCTGGCTGCGTAAACTTGCCAGCGATGCGGCGCCCCGGAATGACGAAGGATTATTCCGGCTTGATGCCGATGGAGGGAATGACCTTGGTCCAGTGATCATACTCCTCCTGCATGGATTTCTGCAGGTCTTCCGGCGAACCGCCGGCCGCGGTCGCGCCTTGCGTCTTCAGCTTGGCAATGACGTCCGGCTTCTTGATCGCCTCGGCGATGATCGCATTGACGCGGTCGACCGCGGGCTTCGGCGTGCCGAGCGGCGCGAGTACGCCGACCCAGGTGAAGGTGACGACGCCCGGCACCGTCTCCGAGATCGTCGGCACGTTCGGCAGATCCGGCGAGCGCTTGGCCTCGGCCAGGCCGATGAGGCGGATGGTGCCGGACTGGGTGTGCGGCATCACCGCGGGCGTGGTGCCGAAGCTGATCGGAATATGTCCCGCAACAAGGTCCTGGATGGCCGGGCCGCCGCCCTTGTAGGGCACATGCACCATGTTGAGGCCGGTCTTCTGCTTCAGCAACTCACCGGCGATGTGATGCGCCGAGCCGACGCCGGCGCTGCCGAAGCTGAGCCTCTGGTCCGGATTCTTCTTGGCGTAATCGATCAGGTCCTGGACGCTGTTGATCGGCAGCTTGGCATTGACCGCAAGCGTCATCGCCACGTCCGCCACCTTGATAACCGGCGTGAACGACTTCATCGGGTCGAACGGGAAGTTCTTCTGCATGTGCGAATTCATGGTGACCGGCGCGTTCACCGTCGCCATGAAGGTGTAGCCGTCGGGGGCCGCTTTCGCGACCATCGCCGCGCCCATGGTGCCGCCGGCGCCCGGCTTGTTCTCCACCACCACCGGGACCTTGAGCTGCTCCTCGAGCTGGTCGCGGACGATGCGCGCGATGAAGTCGCTGGAGGCGCCGGGCGGGTAGGGCACGATGAGCGTGATGGCCCGGCTCGGCCACTTGTCCTGGGCCGACGCAGCGCCCGCTGCAATCGCAAGGCCCGTGGCTGCAAGCGCCAGAATGCCGGCGCGTCTGCTCAACGTCATGTGGAAGTCCTCCCTTTGATATCGTCGGATCGCCCCGCGATCGCGCCATTCGGCGTCGTTGCTCGAAGTGTAGGGGCGCCCGGCCTGTCAGCCAACCGAAGTGTTGGCTGACGAAACATTGTCTAGCGTCCCTTGAATTGCGGCTTGCGTTTCTCGTTGAAGGCAAGCACGCCCTCATGCCGGTCCTCGGTCGAGATCATGCGTTCGTAGCACTGGATTTCGAACGCGAGTCCGGATTGCAGGTCCATGTTCATCGAGGCATTGACCGCCTTTTTGATCTGCCGCACCGAGATCGGCGCGTTGTCGCAGATGGTCCGCGCAAGCTGCATGACTTTCGGCATCAGGTCGGCGGCGTCGCAGACTTCGTTCACCATGCCCCAGTCATGGGCGTCTTCCGCGGAGAAGGGCAGACCGCTCATGATGATCTGCTTGGCGCGTCGGATGCCGACCGCGCGCGGCAGGTTCTGCGTCGCGCCCGCGCCCGGCATGATGCCGCGGGTGACTTCCGGCAGCGCGAAACGCGCATGACGCGCCGCATAGATGAAGTCGCAGCACAGCGCGATCTCGCAACCGCCGCCGAAGGCGACGCCGTTCACGGCGGCGATCACCGGCACCGCGCTGTTGATCACCGCATAGGCCGCTTCCTCGATGATGGCGTGCTGCGACCGCCATTGCTCGTCGGTCATGCCCTGGCGTTCCTTCAGATCGCCGCCGGCGCTGAAGGCCTTTTCTCCGGTGCCGGTGAGGATCACGCAACGCACGTCGCCCGGATAGAAAGCAAGCTTGCCGAACACCTTGTAGAGGTCTTCCGAAGTCGCGGTGTTGAGGGCGTTGTGAACCTCGGGGCGGTTGAAGCGAACCACCATCAGACCCGGTTCGGGCCGCTCCACCAGAAGATGCTTGAGACCGTCCATTGTTACGCTGCGCTCGCTGCTCGCTTGGCGGCCGGGAACAGGCCAAAGCCATCGGTTGACGTCATGCGGTCCAGCCCCTGGATCGCATCGAACAGCGCGCGCGTGCCCTGCTCGCCGAGAGCCGGCCTGACGCAATCCTCGAACTTCGTCCACATCGCCTCGGTCTCGACCCCGCGCTGGAAATGCCCGCGCGGGCGCTTGACCGCTTCCGACGTCAGTGTGTTGCCGCCGCGCAGATGCAGCGTGACCCGGTCGAACGGCGAATGCGCCGGCTCGTGGTCGTCCCGCTCGGATATGGTGACGATGCGGACCTTGCGGATCAGGTCCTGGACATCCGGGCGGTTGACGAAGCCGTCGGTGAGTTCTGCATTGCCGCAGGCCCCCGCAACGATCGCCGAAGCCATCGCGAATTCGCCGGAAATTTTCGCATCGAGCCCGTTGGTCGGCCGGTGCACGCGGAGAATCTCGGCCTGGGTCTCGCCGATCTCCAGATCAATCGCCTCGACATCCTCGGCCTTGACCGGACTGGTCTTGCGCATGTCGATCACCGCGTCCACCGCGCGATGCACCGCGTAGCACACCGGATAGAGCTTGATGTTGATGCCGGCGCGCAGGATGCCCCAGTCCTCGCCGAACTTCGCAGGCGTCGTGGTATCGACTTGGCCCTTGGGCGAGACCGCGCGCAGGAAGCCGAGATCGTCCTCGATGGCGGTTTCAGTCGAGGTCAGGCCGGCTTCCGCAAGCCGAGCGGCGAGGAGACCCGACTGGGCCGCGCGTCCGACCTGATACGGCTTGGTCATCGAGCCGAAATTGCCGACGATACCGCCGGCCAGCGATGCGGCGACGCCGAGCGTGCGCGTCGCCATCGCCACGTCGTGGCCGCGCAGGGACGAGACTGCGGCCGCCGCGGCAATGGTTCCGAGCATCGCGGTCGGATGCCAGCCCTTGCGATGAAGCTGGTCCTGATCGCGCCGCGTCATCTCGGCCCAGATTTCATAACCCGCGACATAGGCGGTGATCATCGCACGCCCGTCGGCGCCACTCTCCACGGCTTCCGACAGGATGGTCGGCACGAGGATCGCGCTCGGATGGCCGGCGAGGCCGGTGTCGTCATAGTCGATGGCATGGGAGGCGACGCCGTAGACCAGCGCGCGCTCCGGCGCCGGCGCCTTAAGCGCTGCGATCGGCGTGGCGACGCCGTCATGCGTGATGCCAAGGCCGCGCGCCGTGGTCCGGGTTACGGGCTCGTTCCAGCCGGTGACCATGCAGGCGATGCAATCGGTAAAGCCGAGCCGCACCGTCTTCACAGCCTCCGGCGGTACCAAGTCGTAGCGCAGCCCGGCGACGAAGCGCCCCATATCCGCCGTCAGTCCCATGTCCCCCCATCCTGTCCGTTGTCTGTTTGGCTCCGGGTAGGAGAGCCCGTTTGTCATGTCAACGCAAGGTTTGATATAGGAAACACACTCACAGGACATCCGAAAGCCATGCCGAGCCGCAAGCCTGAGAACGACGATCAGATCGATCCCCGTTACATCGTGCCGGGCCTGTCGCGCGGGCTCGCGCTGCTGCAACTCTTTCCCCGCAGCAAGCCGGCCAAGACGCTCGCAGAACTCGCCGCAGGTCTTGGCCTGACGCGTTCGGCGACCTACCGGCTGGTCTACACGCTGGAAGCCGACGGCTTCATCGCCCGCGATCCGGAAACGCGCCGCTATCGCCTGACATCGAAAACGCTGGATCTCGGATTCGAATATCTGCATGCGCAACCGATCACCGAGATCGCGCAGCCGTTTCTGCGCACGCTCAGCGACCGGACCAATGCGGCCGCGCATGTCGCGATCCTGGATGGCTGGCATGCCGTCTATCTGGCGCGGGCGCTGCCCAATGCCGGGCTCGTCAGCAACCTGCAGCTTGGCGCACGTCTGCCGGCCCACACCACCTCAAGCGGGCGGATCATGCT
>JAEWHY010000461.1 GCA_023387555.1 Pseudomonadota bacterium | reverse complement strand
GCTCCATGCTGACCAACTCTCCAACCTGCATGGCGCAGCGCTTGCGGCCCGTTACGACGCATTGTCCGCCGATCATCTCGAATATACCGACGAGACCGGCGTCGCCGCGATGGCGCAGGCCGGCACGACTGCCGTGCTGCTTCCCGGCGCGTTCTATGTGCTGCGCGAGAAGCAGCAGCCGCCGGTCGAGGTGTTCCGCCGTCACAAGGTGCCCATTGCGATCGCGACCGACTGCAACCCCGGCACCTCGCCGATCACCTCGCTGCTGCTCACCATGAACATGGCGTCCACGCTGTTCCGCCTCACTGTGGAGGAAGCGATTGCCGGCGTCACCCGCGAGGCCGCGCGGGCGCTCGGAAAGCTGAATGACATCGGCACGATCGAAGCCGGGAAGGCCTGCGACCTCGCGATCTGGAATATCGAGCGCCCCGCCGAACTGGTGTATCGGCTCGGCCTCAATCCGCTTCATGCGCGGGTGCGAAGCGGACGATAGATGACCGACATTACCTTCACTGGCGACACGCTCCCCCTGTCCGCCTGGCGTGCGCTGTCCCGCGGCGCCGGCCTTGCGCTGTCGCCACACGTCTACGCCCGCATCGATGAAGGCGCGGCGGTTGTGGACGCCATCGTCAAGAAGGGCGAGGCCGTCTACGGCATCAACACCGGTTTCGGCAAACTCGCCAATGTGCGGATTGCCGACCGCGACCTCGAAACCCTGCAGCGCAATCTCGTCCTGTCGCACGCGGCCGGCGTCGGCGATCTCGTGCCATCCCGCATCGCGCGGCTGATGATGGCGCTGAAGCTCGTCAGCCTTGGGCGCGGCGCCTCCGGCGTGCGGCGCGAAACGGTGCAGCTTCTGCACGGCATGCTGGCTGGCAACGTCATCCCCGTGATCCCGGCGCAGGGCTCGGTCGGCGCCTCGGGCGATCTTGCGCCGCTTGCGCATCTCGCCGCGGCGATGATCGGCGAAGGCGACGCCTTCTACGGCGGCGAACGCATGCCGGCGGTCTATGCGCTGGGCCGTGCCGGGCTCGAGCCGGTCGTGCTCGGCCCGAAGGAAGGGCTGGCGCTGCTCAACGGCACGCAATTCTCCACGGCGCATGCGCTCGCGGCGCTGTTCGACATCGAGCGCGTATTCCAGTCCGCGCTGATTACCGGCGCGCTGTCGACCGATGCCGCGCGCGGCTCGGACACGCCGTTCGACGCGCGCATCCAGACGTTGCGCGGCCATAGCGGCCAGATCGATGTGGCGGCGGCGTTGCGCGCCTTGATGGACGGCAGCGGCATCCGCGCCTCGCATCGCACCATCGACGACCGCATCCAGGACCCCTATTGCCTGCGCTGCCAGCCGCAGGTCATGGGCGCCGCGCTCGATGTCATGCGGCAGGCCGCAAGCACCCTCGTCATCGAAGCGAACGGCGTCTCCGACAACCCGCTGGTGATGACCGACACCGGCGACGTGATCTCGGGCGGCAATTTCCACGCCGAGCCGGTCGCCTTCGCCGCCGACATGCTGGCGCTTGCGATCTGCGAAATCGGATCGCTGGCCGAACGCCGGATCGCGATGCTGACCGATCCGGCGCTGTCCGGCCTTCCCGCATTCCTCACGCCGCAGCCGGGGCTGAATTCCGGCTTCATGATCGCACAGGTGACAGCCGCCGCTCTGGTGTCCGAGAACAAGCAGAAGGCGATGCCGGCCAGCGTCGATTCGATTCCGACCTCGGCCAATCAGGAAGACCATGTGTCGATGGCGGCACATGGCGCCCGACGGCTCATCGGCATGGCGCAGAATGCCGCGCATGTCGCCGGTATCGAACTGCTGGCGGCGGCGCAGGGTTGCGACTTCCACGCCCCCATCAGTTCTAGCCCGGCGCTGGAGCGCACGCGCGCCCTGCTGCGACGTCATGTCCGCAAGCTCGATGCGGACCGCAAGATGGCGCCGGATATAGAAACCGCCACCGAACTCGTGACGACCGGCGCATTGATCGACACCGTGCATCCGGTCACACTGCCGGCCCTCGACGATTGAAGGTTCATCCATGAACAAACGCCTCGACAACGACCGCATCATCCGCGCGCCCCGCAGTCCCGTGATGTCCTGCAAGAGCTGGCAGACCGAGGCGCCGCTGCGCATGCTGATGAACAATCTCGATCCGGACGTTGCCGAGAAGCCGCACGAACTCGTGGTCTATGGCGGCATCGGCCGGGCGGCGCGCGACTGGGAGAGCTACGACCGTATCGTGTCCTCGCTGAAGGCGCTGGAAGGCGACGAGACCCTGCTGGTGCAATCCGGCAAGCCGGTCGGCGTGTTCCGCACGCATGCCGATGCACCGCGCGTGCTGATCGCCAATTCCAACATCGTGCCGCACTGGGCAACGCTCGATTATTTCAACGAACTCGATCGCAAGGGCCTGATGATGTACGGCCAGATGACGGCCGGCTCGTGGATCTATATCGGCTCGCAGGGCATCGTGCAGGGCACCTACGAGACCTTCGTGGAGGTCGGCCGCCGTCATTACAACGGCGATCTCTCGGGCCGCTGGATCCTGACCGCCGGCCTCGGCGGCATGGGCGGCGCACAGCCGCTCGCCGCCACCATGGCCGGCGCCTCGATGCTGGCGATCGAATGCCAGCCCTCGCGGATCGAGATGCGGCTGCGCACCGGCTATGTCGACATGCAGGCGGAGGATCTCGATGAAGCGCTCACCATCATCGAGCGCGCCGGCAAGGAGAAGAAGGCGGTGTCGGTCGCCGTGCTTGGCAATGCCGCCGAGATGTATCCCGAACTGGTGCGCCGTGGCGTGAGGCCGGATGCCGTCACCGACCAGACCTCGGCGCATGATCCGATCAACGGATACTTGCCGGCGGGCTGGACGATCGCCGAATGGCAGGAGAAGCGCGAACGCGATCCGAAGGCGGTCGAACAGGCCGCGAAGGAAAGCATGGCGGTGCATGTGCGCGCGATGCTGGACTTCCACAAGCGCGGCATCCCGACGCTCGACTACGGCAACAACATCCGCCAGCGCGCCTTCGACATGGGCGTAACCGATGCGTTCGATTTTCCGGGCTTCGTGCCGGCCTATATCCGTCCGCTGTTCTGCCGCGGGGTCGGGCCGTTCCGCTGGGCCGCGCTGTCGGGCGATCCGGAGGACATCTACAAGACCGACGCCAAGGTGAAGGAGCTGATGCCGAACGACAAGCATCTGCACAATTGGCTCGACATGGCGCGGGCACGCATCCATTTCCAGGGCCTGCCGGCGCGGATCTGCTGGGTCGGCCTCGGCGATCGCCACCGGATCGGCATGGCCTTCAACGAGATGGTGGCGAAGGGCGAACTGAAAGCCCCAGTCGTGATCGGCCGCGACCATCTCGATTCCGGTTCGGTCGCCTCTCCGAACCGTGAGACCGAAGCGATGAAGGACGGCTCGGACGCGGTGTCGGACTGGCCGCTGCTCAATGCGCTTCTCAATTGCGCGAGCGGCGCGACCTGGGTGTCGATCCATCACGGCGGCGGCGTCGGCATCGGCTATTCGCAGCATGCCGGCATGGTGATCGTGTGCGACGGCACGCCGGAGGCCGGCAAGCGGATCGAGCGCGTGCTGTGGAACGATCCGGGGACCGGCGTCATGCGCCACGCCGACGCGGGCTATGAGGAGGCCATCGACTGGGCGAAGCAGCAAGGATTGAAGCTGCCGAGTTTGTGAGGATGGTCGCCCCCGCGAAATTGAATTCTTAACCCCTCCCCCCGCGAAGCGGTGGGGAGGGTCGATCGACTGAGCCTTCAGCGCCTTTACGCGCGTCTTCGACGCGCTTGGGCGAAGGAGATCGGGGTGGGGGGCTTTTGCCTTTCATCCGAAGACCGCATTCGGGTGAAGCTCCCCCCACCCGACCACCGTCGCTTCGCTCCGGCGGCCACCCTCCCCGCCATTCGCTTCGCTCATGGGGGGAGGGAAAAAAGACAAAGCTCCGCTGTCCCTATTCTTTAGCCGGCGCGGGTGCGCCCGTATTCCGAATGCGCATTCCCTCCCTCGCAAGGCGCAAGGGCGCGCGGAACGCCGGGCTTTCAGCCAAGCCCATGGCCTCGTGTGCGAATGTGAAAGCACACGAGATTGCAGTCACCACGGACCGCCGAAAACGTCGGCGTTCCGCGCGCGGTGTTTGAGGCTTGCTCTGCGACAACCCCGGAGGACAGACGCCCAGGCACGGGCGGCCAACTTGTTATCCTCCGCTGGTGACCCACGG
>JAEWHY010000438.1 GCA_023387555.1 Pseudomonadota bacterium | reverse complement strand
ACTGCATCCTGTGTGGCGCGGTGGCGGCCGGCGCCGCGATCCTGCCGGATACGGCGCTCGATCTCGCGCTCTCCTACGGCGCTTCTGTCGTCCGGTTTGCGGTCGCGCCGGATGCCGAACCGACCCGACACACGATCCGCGCCGGACATGCGCGCGCGCCTCCGCTGACGGTCTGATCGCACGCGGCCGTTCGGCCGCATTCATCAGCATCGTCATCGGAGTTTTCTCATGTCACGCCTCTGGCGCGCGACCTGCGCGCTGTCGGCCGCTGCGGCAATCCTGCCGCAGGTCGCGGCCGCGCAAAACGCCACGCTTCCAACCATCACCGTCGAATCCACACGACGCGCGACCACCGCGCGGCCGCAGCCCGCGGACGGTCCATCCGAACCATCGGCCGCGCAGCAAAATCAGGCCGGCCCATCCGCGGGCCAAAGCCTGACGATACCGACGACCGAACAGGCGCGCCGGGAGATCGACCACACGCCCGGCGGCGTCGAGGTGGTGCCGGATACGGCATGGAAGGACGGGCCTTCACGAACGGCCAAGGACGTTCTCGGCTGGGTGCCCGGCGTGATCATCCAGCCCAAATGGGGTCCCGATGCCCGCATTTCGATTCGTGGCTCCGGTCTGTCGCGCAATTACGGCAACCGCGGAATCAACCTGTTCATGGATGGAATCCCGATCAATTCCTCCGACGGCTTGTTTGACCTCTTCGAAATCGACCCGAGCGCCTATCGCTATGTCGAGGTGTTCAAGGGCGCCAACGCACTGCGCTATGGCGCCAATGCACTGGGTGGTGCGATCAATTTCGTGACGCCGTCCGGCCGCGATGCGTCGCCGTTCGAGGCGCGTTTCGACGCGGGAAGTTTCGGCTACGTCCGCGGTCAGGCCAGCACCGGTGGTGTTCGCGGCCCCTATGACTGGTTCGTTACCGCCTCGGCGCAGCGCGAGGACGGCTATCGCGAACACAGCCGCGGCCAGATGGAACGCGGCAACGCAAATTTCGGCTATCAGTTCTCGCCGGATGCGGAGACGCGCTTCTACATAAACGCCAACTCGTGGCTGGCGCGCCTTCCCGGCGAGTTGTCCAAGTCGCAGGCGCTGAACACGCCGCGGATGGCGAATCCCGAATTCGTGATGCTGGACCAGCAGCGCAATATCGATTCGGTGCGTGTCGCCAACAAGACCACGCTGCGTTTCGATACTACGACGGTTGAGCTTGGCATCTACACGCATCAGCGCCACGTCGATCACCCGATCTATCGGGTGCTGGACTACGATGTGTCCGATTACGGCGGCTTCGCCCGCGCCACCGACGACCGGCTGATCGGCGGTTTTCGCAACCGCCTCGTGGCCGGCGTCAACGCGCTTGCCGGCACGATCGACTATCGGGAGTATCTGAATATCGGGAACGCCACGAAGGGCGCGCTGGCGATGTCCGCGCTGTGGAAATCGGAAAACTATTCGGCCTATGCGGAGAACAGTTTCTACGTCCTGCCGGACGTCGCCCTGATAGCTGGAACGCAGTACCTGTACGCGGTGCGCGATCAGCGGGATCGCTTCTTCGACGATACAAACATCAATCCGTGGGATGCGCAGATCGATGACTCGGGGCGTCGAACCTACAATCTCTGGACGCCCAAAATCGGCCTGCTCTGGGATGTCGATCCCACCTCGCAGGTGTTCGCCAATATCTCGCGCAGTGCCGAGGTTCCGACCTTCGACGTGAATACGTTTGCCGCGCCCGCGAGCTCAAATGTGAATGCCCAGACCGCGACCACCTATGAAATCGGAACACGCGGCCGCCGGCCCGATTTTACGTGGGACCTGTCACTTTACCACACCAACCTCAGGAATGAGTTCCAGTGCCTGACGACGGCGCCCTGGGCACCTTGCACTGTCGTGAACGCGGATCGCACCGTGCATCAGGGCGTCGAGGCCGGTCTCGGCATTGCGTTCCTGAAGTCGCTCGTCACCCAGGAAGATCGTATCTGGTTCAATCTTGCGTATACCTACAGCGATTTCTTCTTCGACAACGATCCGGTCTGGGGCAACAACACGCTGCCCGGCGTTCCGCCGCACTACCTTCGCGCCGAAGTGGTCTACAGGAATCCGAACGGCTTCTTCGCTGGACCGAATGTCGAATGGATGCCGCAGTCGTTCTTCGCCGACAACGCCAACAGCCTCACCGTCGACCCCTATGCGCTCCTGAATTTCAGGATCGGCTACGATCCGGGCAAGGGCTGGTCAGGTTATCTCGAAGGGCGAAACTTGCTCGATACCCGCTACATCTCGACCACCATGACCGCAGGCCGCGCGACACCCAACATGGAGCTCTTCAATCCCGGTGTCGGCCGCGCGATCTACGGCGGCCTCAGATATCGCATGTGAAAGGAAATCATATGCTGAGGACATCAGTCGCGGCGCTTGTTGTTTTGTGCAGTCTCGCAGGCGTTGCGACCGCAGGGCCGGACGAAGATGCCGTGCGTCATCTTTTGCATGCGACATTCGACAAGCCGGAGGCGCGGCTTGTCGTCGATCCCGTTGTGGTCGTCGGCGATCACGCGATTGCCGGATGGTCGCAGGGTGACATGGGCGGCCGCGCCCTGCTGCGGAAGAAGGGGGCGGCCTGGGACATCGTTCTGTGCGCCGGCGACGATCTGAAGAAAGCGGACCTGCTCGTGAAAGTCGGCATGCCGGATGCCCGCGCGAAGGCGCTGTCGGCCGATCTTGCAAAGGCGGAGGCCATGCTTCCGCCCGCGCGCCTCCCGTTGTTCTCGAAATTTGAGGGCCTCGTGATGGTGGATCGTGACGGAGGCCACCATGGCCCCGGTCTTCCGGCGGCCCATCATCCGCTCGGGCTAAAGCCGTAGCTGTCGTTGGTGGTGTCACGTGCTGGGATTTGCTAACGAGGCGGCATGAACGGGCTATGGCAAGGCATGCGCTGGCGTGGGGTGATCGGGCTGATCGCGGCCTATGCGATCGCGCTGCAGGCGGTCTTTACCATGCTTGCGCCGATGCCCGCGCTGGCGTCGGCCGACGGCGATCCGTTCGCGGCGCATTGCTTTGGCAATGCCGGCCTGACGGAGTCGGGGCAACCCGGTACCCCTCCGCCCGCCTCGGGCAAGATGCATTGCGTCTTCTGCGGGGCATGCGCGGCGGGTTTCCTCGTCCTGCCGCCGACCGTGGCGGACATCATCCATCGGCCGCCGGTCGCACCGCTCGCCTTCGCGTCTCCCGCAAGCCTTGATCTGCCCGGCACGGCCAATGCCCGTGACGGACCGGCCCGCGCGCCTCCGCTAGCCGTGTGATCGCAGTGCCGCGCCAGAGCGCGCGGCGTCCATCACACGTTGCCTAGCGGAGAAAGAACATGTCAGGCAGGTCCAGCCTTGCGTCGTCGGTGGCGCTTGGAATCATATCATTCGCAGCGATGTCGCTCGCCGCGGTATCGGCGTTCGCTCACGTCACACTCGAAACCCGCGAAGCGCGCGCGGGCACGACCTACAAGGCGGTGCTGAGGGTTTCCCATGGCTGCGATGGCGCCGCCACGGTCAAACTGCGCGCGCAGATCCCCGACGGCGTGATCGCGGTCAAGCCGATGCCCAAAGCGGGCTGGACGATCGAGACCGCGCGCGCGGCCTACGACCGCAGCTATCCGCATTTTCACGGACGGCAACTCAGCGAAGGCGTCCGCGAGATCGTGTGGAGCGGCGGCAAGCTGCCGGATGATCACTACGACGAGTTCGCGTTCTCCGGTTATCTCGCCCGCGAGATGAAGCCCGGCCGCATCTATTTTCCGGTGATCCAGGAATGCGAGAAGGGCGAGTGGCGCTGGTCGGAGATTCCGGCGGCCGGCCAGGACGCGCATGCGCTGAAGGCGCCGGCGCCCGCGCTGGTGATTCTCGCGCAGCAGGACGGCGGCGGTCACGGTGGCAGTCATGGTCATGGCGCTACGGCCGGGGACCAGATCGTCAAGGCGGGCGCGTTGTCGATCGAGGCGCCGTGGTCGCGCGCAACGCCGGGCGGCGCCAAGGTCGCGGGCGGCTTCATGAAGATCACCAATAACGGCAGCGAGCCGGACCGGCTGGTGGGCGGTTCGGTGCCGTTCGCCGGGCGCTTCGAAGTCCACGAGATGGCGATGGAGGGCGGCATCATGAAGATGCGGCACCTCGGCAGCGGTCTGGAGATCAAGCCGGGCGAGACCATCGAACTCAAGCCCGGCGGCTATCACCTGATGTTCATGGACCTCAAGCAGGGCCTGAAGGAAGGCGACACCGTGAAGGGCACGCTGGTGTTCGAAAAGGCCGGCAAGGTCGATGTCGAGTTCAAGGTCGGCCCGATCGGAGGCGGCGCGCCGAAAGGTGGCGGGCATTCGCATCACTGACGCTGTCTTGCCGAAATATCTTGCCGGGTCCGCCAATGCGCGACCCGGCATGACGCAACGAACGCGTCGTTACGAGCCGGTGATGCGCCGCGCGAGGATGAAGCCCAGTTTGCTGGTGACGAGCGTGAGACAGAAGGCGATCGGCCAGGCGATCACAAACTCCCTGGCCCAGATGAACAGCCAGTCCACCGATGCCCCCACGGCAAGCAGGGACATGATGCCCGACATGGACGAGGCCATCATCAGGGTAATGAATACTTGAGCGAGCAGCAGCGTTTTCCTGTCAGTCATTTCCTTGCCATCGATAGGGATGGAGACGTGACAGGAGACGGATCTGCCACGGCACCACCCGCAAAGGGTTGATGCCGTGGGTTCGCGCTTTTGCGCGACTGCATCCTGCAGGGCAGGGGCTGGAATAACCACACCAGCCTTAATCTTTCCGACGGCTGTGAAATAGTTTGGCGGCCTCGCGCTTGTCAAGTTGGGGGCGTGCCGGCGGCTCATCGCTTTCGCGCAAACACGCAGCACCCGCGACCGGATCGGCTTTGCAGGTCGTCCTCAAGGCATTGCGGAACCGGCTCGAATGCCGGATTTGGCTTGCCTGACCGCGCTCCCGGTGGTCTGTGCGGCATCAGCTGTCTATCTCGCGCAACCCATGCAGAACCGCACGGCCCCTGGCCGGCTCGGGTTCCCGCTTCGCAGGAGACATATGATGGCGAAATACCGCTCCAGCCTGCCGCAGCTTGGTGACAAGATTTTCCTGACCGATTCAGGACTCGAGACGACGCTGATCTTCCACGATGGCCTCGCACTGCCGCACCTCGCTTCGATCACCTTGCACGCGACCGATGAGGGCGAGCAGCGGCTGCGCGACTATTTCATCCGGCATATCGCGATCGCAAAGGCGCGCAACGCCGGCTTCGTTCTGGAAAGCGCGTCGTGGCGCGCGAGCCCGGATTGGGGCGCCAAGCTCGGCCTGACATCCGCAGAACTGACCGCATTGAACCGCAGCAGCATCGCGCTTCTCGTCGCGCTGCGCGCCGAGCACGAAACGGCGCAATGTCCGATGCCGATCTCCGGCAATATCGGGCCGCGCGGTGACGGCTATGTCGCGGATCAGATGATGAGCGGCGACGAGGCGATGCGCTATCACGCGTATCAGTGCGATCTGTTCGCGGACACCGAGGCCGACATGGTCAGCGCCTTCACCATGACGCATTCCGGCGAGGCGATCGGCATCGCGCGCGCCGCGACCGCGGTCGACATGCCGGTGGTGATTTCCTTCACCACCGAAACCGACGGCCGGTTGCCAAGCGGCGAAACCCTGCGCGAGGCGATCGAGAAAACCGACGACGCCACTGCCGGCGCGCCGGCCTATTACATGATCAACTGCGCGCATCCCACGCACTTTGCCGATGCGCTTGCGACCGGTCAGGCCTGGGTGAAGCGGCTGCGCGGCCTGCGCGCCAATTCTTCGATGCGCAGCCATGCCGAACTCGACAATTCGCCCGATCTCGATGCCGGCGATCCGGTCGATCTCGGCCGCCGCTACGCGCATCTGCGCGGTGCGCTTGGTACACGCTTCAACATTCTCGGTGGTTGCTGCGGGACCGATCACCGGCACGTTGCGGCGATCGCGGAGGCTTGCCTGCCGCTCAGCGCTGTGGCCTGACGCAGCCGCATCCTTGCCGCATGCTGATTCGCACTGCCAGACTGATTCGCTGCGCTAATGGCGAGGACGCTGCGCTCCTTGCGGAGACAAAGAAAAAAGCCCGGCTGGCGGGCCGGGCTTCTCGACCTCTTGATGTTCCGGAAGCGGCCGCATCACGTGGGCCGCTTTCGAAACATATCACCGCACCTTCAGATTCTCGGCCGATTCGCGTCCGCGATTGGACACGATCTCGTATTCGATCTGCTGGCCTTCATTCAGACCGGTCAGGCCTGCCCGTTGCACCGCAGAAATGTGCACGAACACATCCTTGCCGCCGCCTTGCGGCTGGATGAAGCCATAACCCTTGGTCGCGTTGAACCACTTAACGGTACCTGTAGCCACGTCTAATTTCCCCAATTAACGAGATGTCCGCCGACACGAGCGTCCGGTAGAACATCTCGCAGGCTTCGCGTTCATAGCAGAAAATGAGGAAAAATTCCACCTCTCATTGAACCTTGCGCGCCGAGCGCCTTGTCGCGGCGCTTTCTGGTTGAATTTTTCCGAATCCGGCTCAGGACACCCGCCGGACATCGCTCCAGCGGCGCAGTGCGGTCCATAGCCCCCGGTCCAGCCGGAACCGGTCGATCGGGGCCGACGAATTGAGCGCGCGGATCCGGCAAAGCCCGACCCCGGTCCACTGAAAGCCGCATTTTTCCAGAATCCGGCGCGAGGTGGGATTGGTGACGCGGGCCCCGGCGCAGAGGCTTTCGTGGGCCAGTTCGGTGAAGGCGAAGTCGATCAGGGCCCGCACCGCCTCGGTCCCGTAGCCCTTGCCCCAATGCTTGACGCCGAGCCAATAGCCGATCTCGGGCGCGGCTTCGTCCTGCGCGCCGACGCTGCAGGCCCCGACCGGCACGCCGGCCCGCGTGGTGATCAAAAAGGTCACATCTCCCCGTGGCGTATTCGCCGTCGCGATGAAGTCCTCGGCATCGCTACGGGCGTAGGGATGCGGGAGGCGTCGCGTGTTCTCGGCAATACGTTTGTCATTGGCCAGCGCTGCTACGTGCTTAGCGTCCTCGAGTTTCGGCGCGCGCAGCATCAGCCGCTCGGTCTCGAGGACGGGGATACAGCCCTCCCGGTAGGTCCGGGTTTCAAGGTCCAGGCAGGTCATGGTCAGGCTCCTTTGCAAACAAAAAAGACTTGAGGGGGAGCCGGTTCACCCGTCTCCCCCTCAAGTCTGGAGCCCGTCTGTGGGTCCCCCGGGTTCGACGTGAACCGGCGGACCTCGATCGAGATTCGCCGTCTACTCTGCCGCAGCTTCCGTCATCGGTACGACGGAAATGAACGTGCGGCCGTTACCTTTGGACGTGAAGGCGACGCGGCCTTCGGTCAGTGCGAACAGGGTGTGGTCCTTGCCGATTCCGACGTTGGCGCCGGGATGCCAGGTGGTGCCGCGCTGACGCGCGATAATGTTGCCGGGAATGGCGATCTGTCCGCCGAACAGCTTGATGCCGAGGCGGCGACCCTTGGAGTCGCGGCCGTTACGGGATGAACCGCCTGCTTTTTTATGAGCCATGGCTCAGAATCCTTCTCTCGAAACTCTCATAACCCGATTCCGTGACGGAATCATCTCATTTCGCGGGTGACTTTGCGGCGACGCACGTTTTGCGCGCCGGCCGCTCTTTCACCGATCCGAACAGCGCCGATCAGGCCGCGTCGGCGTCTTCGGTCTTGGCCGGCTTGGCCTTGGGCGCAGGCTTCTGCCTCGGACCCTTGGTCGGCGTGGCGCCGCCAGTGAGGATCTCGGAGACCCGCACCACGGTATAGTCCTGCCGGTGACCGCGCTTGCGGCGTGAATTCTTGCGGCGGCGCTTCTTGAAGGCAATGACCTTCGGACCGCGGCTTTGTTCCACGATCTCGACCGCAACCGATGCGCCCGAAATGAGAGGGGCGCCGACTTCCGGCTTGTCGCCGCCCAGCATCAGCACGTCGCCGATCTGGACGATCTGGCCCGGCTCGCCCGCGATGCGGCCGATGCGGACCACCTGGTCTTCGGCGACTGAATATTGCAGGCCGCCGGTCTTGATGACTGCGAACATCGTTGTTCCTTCGTGTTCATTCCCCGGTGCTCGGATCGTCCGGACCGGCTTCTTTCAGTCTTAGTTTGGATGTCCGGCCGTGCTGCAGGCAGCACGAAAAGGGCCCCAAAGGGGCCCGCCGTTGGCGCGGGTTATGAGGGCAAAGACCCGCAGAGTCAAGGAAACGGGCGCGGCAAATCCGGCCGGAAACCGCTCAATAGAGCCAGAGAAAAGGCTTGAAGAGCCCGCTGTCCCGCAGGCTTTCCAGGCCCTTCAGCGCTGGTACGGCGAGCAGGAAGAGCGATGCGTCCCAGAAGGTGCGGCGGACCAGCGCCGGCCGCACCAGGAGGGTATCGGCATCGCGCCAGACGCAGAAGTTCGGCGCCAGCCTTGGCACCCGAGCCTTGTAGGAGGCGAATTCGGCCGGGAAGCGCTCGGCCAGCGCCCGCTCCTCGTGGCGGATGACTAGCGCGAAGATGGCAATCGTCGCCGCGGCACAGATGAAGGCGTAGACCACGCTGCCAAGCTGGGCGCCGAGCCCGAAGGCCGCGATCGCCGAAAACACGTAGAGCGGATTGCGCGTCACCGAATACGGACCCTCGGTGACGAGGCGGTTCAGCTTGCTGCCGCCGATATACATCGAGCACCAGGTGCGCCCGAGAATTCCAACCAGGATGAGGAAGATACCGGTGCGCTCGATGAGCTCGTGCCAGGCCGCATCCTCAGGCGAAACCGGCCGCATCATCAACAGCAGGGCGATTCCAACAAGGGCGGCCAGCAGGACGATGATTTTCCGCTGCCATTGCTGGCCGACCAGATCTAATGCAACTGCCATGTAACCCCAACGCACTTCCCCACGGCCAATCAGGGGAACAAAGCGGCGATTCCTAGGCGTTATCGTCGCGGCCACCGGCATTGCAAATACCAAGATGTCGCCGCGCCGATATAGAAGGCTGGTTATCCAAACCTTCAGTTCTCCACAGCCAGTCCCGGAACGTCGCGAAAATCCCGCTCGAAAATCCCGCTCATTGTCCGTGACCGGAATGGAACCGCTGCTGAGGGCGTGAGCCGCGATCATGACATGGCTGAATCGTTGGTCCGCGCTGAGTGGGTATGCCCCGCAACGCCGCCGCCCGACTATCCGCGAGCGCGTCCCGTTCTGACGCTGAGCACGCGCTGCCAGAATGTTCCGCCGAGGAATTGTGTGAAGACGACGAAGTAGGCCGCGACCAGGGCGAACACGATCAGCACGGGAGCGCCTTTGAGTTCGAACCCGTCATTCGTCAGATTGCCGGTCAAATATCCGACCGCATAGCCGCCGATATAAAACACGAAGAAGAAATCGAGCGCGGCGGCAAGCACCTTGCGCCAGACCGCGACCGGCTTGCGGTGGCGGGACGGGGCGATTTCAATCGTAGACATGGCTGTTCCTTTCGATGTGGTTTGAGAGGGCATGCTTATTTCGCGCCGGCAGGCTTGACGCGGACGCCCAGGTTGACGGGTTTCCACTCGCCTTCGGACGGGATGAAATCGAGCGCGTAGACGACGTGTTTCGAGCCGGCGTCGAAATAGCCGCGCAGAATGAGCGCTCCGCGTTTGTCGATGTGTGAGCCTTCGGTCTGGATCGGCGGCATCGCGACAACCGCCTCCCAGTCGGTCTTCGTGTCCGCAAACTCCTTGAACGACCGCGATCGGAAGCTGGGGGCAGGATGCAGACACGGGATAGGCCGAGGCATGATATTGTCTCCCTTGGTTTGAACTGCGGGCTGCCCGGGCGCAGCTATTGCGCGGGCGCAGCGTCGGTCTGCTTCCCCCGCGGCGGCACGATCTTCATCACGAACGACGTCGGCGTTTCGGTCGGGCCGAACGGGCCGGGCACCTTGTTGCTCACCGGCGGCAGGCTCTTGAGATAGAGCGCGATCGCGCGCACGTCCTGCGCGGTGAGGTTCGCGAAGGCGTGCCAGGGCATGATCGGCGCCAGCACGCGACCGTCTGGCCGCTGGCCCTTGGTGATCGCGGCGGCGATCTGCTCGATCGACCAGGTGCCGAGACCGGTCTCCGGATCGGGCGTGAGGTTCGGACCGTGAAACACGCCGAGCCCGGGCATCTCGAAGCCGACTTCCGAGCCGCCGAGAAAGCGCGCCATGTCCGGCTTGCCGAAGAAATAGCCCGGCGTGTGGCAGTCGTTGCAGCCTCCGAGGGTCACGAGATAGCGGCCGCGCTTGATCTGCGCGTCCTGTGCCGCCGTTGGCGCTGGTAATGCGATCAGCGCCGGAACGAGGATCGCGACGGCCAATGCGGAGCGGATCAATCCGATGTCCCGCCGCAGGCGATCCGACAATTCGCCGAGGTCATGGCGGATGCGATGCGCGAACAGGATGCGGTCGGTCGCACGGGCCGTGCGCGCAAGCGCGCGCCACAGCGGGCCAGTTGACGCGTGATGGGTGACGGGGCGGTGAGGGGCGGAATCGATCATGACAAAGCTCCATCGGTCGCGCGCCGGGCAAGGACGCGCGTTGGGTTCGACGTGAAGGGAAAGGCTTGAGTGTCCGCCCGGCTTGCCGGACGGCGTCGGCGGTTATTGCAGCGGTATGGCGGCTCGGGCGCGCCGGTCGTAATCGTCCGCGAGTGCGTGAAGCGCCGCGGCGCCGTCGCCGGAGAACGACGGGCCATGCATCAACGCCAGCGTCTTCGGCGCCATCCTGGCGAGCGCGCGGATGGTCGATCCCATGCCCGGTGCAAGGCTCGAATATTTGAACATGTCCTCGGCGGCGATCGCCGGAGAGACGACGTCGCGATCGGTCAGCGCGGGACCGTCGCCCAGCTGCGTGAACAGGTCGCCGCACAGCAACGTGCCGGTCGATTCCTCGAACATCACGCCGGCGTCCCAGCCATGCGGGGTATGCGGCGTATCGATGTAGCGCAGGCGCTTGCCGCGCCCGAGGTCAATGACTTCGCCGTCGGCAAGGACACGCGGGGCGCGGTCGGCCATGTCGTTCAGCGAGACCAGGCAGCCGGTCTGGCCATGCGCGACCTCCGCCTGCGGTGCGACCGCCAGCCATTCATTCATCGCGCCGCATTCGTCGGCCTCGTAATGGCCGAAAGCGATCCATCGCAGCCGGTCGGGCGGGATGATACGGGCGAGCGCTTCGCGATTGAGCGGAAACATCCGGCGCAGGCCGGTGTGAAACATCAGCGGCGCGTCGCCGAGCACCAGGAACTGGTTGTAGGTAAAGCCGGCCGGCGGCGCGATGTCCGGCACATAGATCGAGAGGCGGTAAATACCGTCGGCGATTTCAGCAATTTTGGCGTCCATGGCGGTCGGTCTCCGGTCATTGCTGGGGGGCGGCCGTAAGCCGTCGTGACGGGGAGATAGGCCCGGCGGGGAGCGGCAACAATCAGCGTTGTTGCCAAGTCATTCTGCATTTTTGCAGTATGGCGCATGATCGATTGGTCGGATCTGCGGTTCGTCCTGGCGATCGCGCGCGACGGCTCGGCGCTGCGCGCCGCGCAGGCGCTCGGCGTCAACCAGACGACGGTCATGCGGCGCATCGCCCAGCTCGAAGCCGCGATCGGCGCCACGCTCTTCGAACGCAAGCAGAGTGGATACCATCCGACCGCACTGGGTCAGCGCATTGCCGCGGTCGCGGCCCGCATCGAGGATGAAGTCGCGGCGCTGGAGAGTGCGATCGGCGCCGAGCAGCGCATGCTCTCGGGTGCGGTGCGCCTCACCACCAGCGAAGCGCTCGCCAGCCACCTGATCACGCCGCTGTTGCCGCGCTTTCGCAAGGAGCATCCCGGCATCACGATCGAACTGATGGCGGAGGATCGGCGGTTCGATCTCGCCCGCGGCGATGCCGATGTGGCGTTGCGCACCGGCTCGCGGCCGAGCGGTGGCGGCATCGTCGTGCGGCGGATGCCGAACGTGGGCTGGAGCGTGTATTGCAGCCGCGGCTATGCCGAAGAGCATGGCGCGCCGGCCCATGTCGATGCGCTGGACGGACATCCCGTTGTCGGCGTCGACGGGGCATTGGCCCGCCGTCCGCCATCGCAGTTTCTGCTGCAGGCCGCGCCGAATTCCACGGTGATCGCGCGGAGCAACAGCATGCCCAATCTGGTCTCGGCGCTGCGTGCGGGTCTCGGCATCGCGATGCTGCCGTGTCTGATCGGCGATACCGAACCCGATCTCGTGCGTTGTCTGTCGCCGGTCAGGGAGGTCGAGTCCGAGATGTGGCTGATCGTGCGCGAGGAGGTGAAGTCCGCTCCGCATATCCGCGCGTTCTCCGACGTACTCGCCGTGGAAATTCAGAAGATGCGCGGGCGGCTTGCGGGCGAGCGACCGGCCACGGCGCAAGAGAGCGATCGGCATTCATAAGCGCGCCAAGCATCGCGATCCTGTTTCAATGTGGTGAAAGTTCACGATCGCGATCGCGTTGGCCGATCAAATGCCGCGTGGCTTGCCGTGGCTTCCTGTGTCACAACATCGGCAACAAGAACCACACAGGGGAAACGCTCATGCTCAAACTGACGATGGCGCTCGTCGCCATATCCGCGCTCGCATCCACAACGCCGGCGCAAGCCCAAGCGCAGAGCCAAGGCTGGCCCGCCGGTCAGCCGATCAAGGTGATCGTGCCGTTCACGGCCGGCAGCGCGACCGATGCCATCGCGCGCACGGTGTTCGAGGAGGTCGGCAGCCAGATCGGCCAGACCTTCGTGGTCGACAACCGCGTCGGTGCGAGCGGCACGCTCGGCGCCAATGCGGTGGCGAAGGCCGATCCCGACGGCTTCACGCTGCTGGTCAATTCCTCCTCGCACACCATCACGCCGTCGACCTTCTCGAACCTGCCCTATGACACCGAGAAGGATTTCGCCGCGGTGATCCCGCTGGCCAATCTCGCCAATGTGCTGGTGGTCTCGCCGGCGAAATACAAATCGGTGAAGGATCTGGTCGACGCCGCGCTCGCGAGGTCCGGCGCGCTGAATTATGCGACGGCCGGCGCTGGTAGCGCCTCGCACGTCAATGCCGAGCGCTTCCTCCTTGCCGCCAAGGCGAAGGCGCAGCACGTGCCGTTCAAGGGCGCGCCGGAAGCCTTGCGCGAGATCGTTGCCGACCGGATCGACTTCTATTTCACGCCGCTGGCGCCGGCGCGCGGCCTGATCAACGATGGCAAGCTTGCCGCGATCGCGGTGTCGTCGTCACAGCGCAGCAAGGCGCTGCCGAATGTGCCGACCACGATCGAGTCCGGCTTCCCGAACTCGGAATATAATTTCTGGATCGGCGTGTTCGCGCCGGCCAAGACTCCGGCGCCGATTCTGGAGCGGCTGCACAGGGAGATCGCGGCGGCGCTCGCCAATCCCGGCGTGCAGGAGAAGCTCGGCAAACTGGGCGCCGATCCGATGACCATGAGCGCGAATGACTTCCGCGCCCTGATCGGCAAGGAGATCAAGGACAACGCCGACCTCGTGAAGGCGGCGGGGATCAAGGGGAACTGACGTATTTTTCTTCACCTCCCCCTGAAAGAGGGAGGTCGACCGTCGAGCTTAGCGAAGACGGGCGGGTGGGGGTCCTTCGCTTACTGACCCCCTCCCCAACCCTCCCCCCCCTTTCCAGGGGGAGGGCGTTCACCGAGTGCGAGGAGAAAATCTTGGCTGAAATCGTCGCGGCGTATGGCTTGCCGCATACCCCGTTCTTCCCCTCCAAGGCGGAGGAGGAGGGGCCGTCATCGCCGACCGGCATCATGTTCGGCAAGGCGCGCGATTCGCTCGCGGCAGCGAAGCCCGACGTGATCGTGATCTTCGATACCGATCACTACAACACCTTCTTCTTCGACAATTTCCCGATCCTCGCCATCGGCATCGACGAAGGCTTCCGCGGCCCGAACGACGAGCCGCGCGGCGGTATGACGATCTACGACGTGCCCTCGATGCCCGCTCTCGCCACCGCCATCCGCGACCAGGGCGTGCGCGCCGGCTTCGACATTGCGACGCTGCGCGACTTTTCCTGCGACCATTCGGTGATGGTGCCGCTGCATTTCGTCAACCCCCGCATGAAATGGCCGGTGATCCCGTTCTTCATCTCGGGCCATGTGCCGCCGCTGCCGCCGGCGCAGCGCTGCTTCGACCTCGGACGGCAGATCCGCAGGACGCTCGAGGCCTATCCCGAAGATCTCCGGGTCGCCATCATCGGCACCGGGAGCTTCTCGCTGGAGGTGTTCGGCCCGCGCATCCGGCCCGGCTTCACCGACGGCGTGCCGGCGCCCGAGTGGGTCCACGAGGTCTGCCGCTATCTCGAAGCCGGCGACACCGAGGGCCTGATCGCAGCGGCGACCGAGGACCGCATGCAAGCAGCCGGCAATGTCGGCGGCGAACTGCTCAACTGGATCGCGATGCTGGCCTTCACCGACAACCGCAAGCCGGACTTTCTCGACAAGCAGATGGAAAACGGCCACGCCTATGCCGGCTGGCGGCTCGCCTGAGGATGTAACGCAATGAGTGTGCTGGAACTCGACCGGTTGTGCCGCGACACCCTGCGCGATCATGCCTTCCGCAAGGCGATGCAGACCGATCCGGAGGCCGCGATCGCGCGCTACCGGCTGACCCCGGAGGAACGGCGCGCGCTGCTGGCCGGCGACGTCGTCACGTTGCACCGGATGGGTGTCAACGACTTCCTGATGGGCTATCTCGCCCGGTTCAACATCTGCGGGCTGGATATCAAGGTCTACAGCGAGCGGATCATCAGCGCCGGAACCGGCCCGGTGCCCGGTCATTGAGCCGGGAGAGCGGCGCGGCCGGTCCTTTGACGGGATTACCGCGCCTGATCGCGTTTACGACCCTTGTTTCGCGGCGCGGCCTTGGCTAAGTAAGCGCCCGTCCGAGGGCGGTTCGCCCTGTTCGGCCCCCGCGGAGAGGTGGCTGAGTGGTTGAAAGCACCGCACTCGAAATGCGGCATACTCGCAAGGGTATCGGGGGTTCGAATCCCTCCCTCTCCGCCATAGACCACCGTTAACTAGTTGATATAATTAGTAGAACTCAAAAATTGTCGCCTCAGTCCCCAAGTTCGTCCCCAAAACCGATCCGGGTTAGCGGTGAATGCCACGATCTGGGTCGCCGCTAACTTTGAAATGAATGCCGCTCAAAGCGCGGGGCTGAGCGTTTTTAGCGCTGCTGCGTTTGGCGACGATCCTGCGAAGTTAATGTCGGAAATCAAGTTGGCTTACAGATTTCGATTCGGCGCCCTTAGTCTGCGAAAAGGACAAGGAATCCTGACGGGCGATCTCCAATTGCTCGAACTGGACATAACTTCCCATGGCCCCTTTAAGAGCCAAGCAATGCGCTCGGGTTGAGAACAAATGCAGGCGCCTCGCTAACCATGGTTTCCGGCCGTTCGACTCTGCCGGTGTGACGTAGCCGGTGAAGGCGCTCGACCACGCACCGCCAACACCGCCACCATCCCTGGCCCCGCAGCATACACGAAGCCTCGTTTAAGCGTAACGAGCGGCTTACGTGATAATAAAATGATCATGGCTAATCGCCAATCCGGCCGCAAGAGATGCAAATTGCACCGCCTTCGCAGAGCCAGAGCCATCTCGATCATAAGAAAGTGCGCCTGTGTCGGCATCGTAAATGATCCGATCCAGCGGATCTGTCGAACGAGGCCCGATGGCAAGTCGGTCTGCATCGAGTTCGCCCAGAGATAACGACCTGAATATCGCGCCGTCGAGCTCAATTCGATCATCAACAACGGAGAAATCTTTGATGATGTCGACATTTTTTTCAGCATTCAGCTTCGTGCTGAACACGAATATGTCGCGCCCCTTTCCTCCGACCAGCACGTCGCAGCCTGCGCCACCATCCAGTCGGTTCTTCCCCGCATTACCGGTGACGATGTTATCCATGCTGTTGCCCGTGCCGCTTATGTTGGCGGAACCGGTCAACTTCAACTCTTCGATATGCTGACCGAGGCGGAAGCTAACGCTGCTCCTGACCGTATCAACTCCGCCGTTTTTTGCCTCGATGACAACATCTCCGGTGTTGTCCACAAAATAGGTGTCGTTGCCCTTACCGCCCTTCATGGTGTCGGCACCGGCTTTGCCGTCCAGCGTGTTGTCACCGGAGCTTCCGGTGATGATGTTGGCGAGCCCGTTGCCGATGCCGGCGATGTTTCCAGTTCCGGTCAGGATCAGGTTCTCGACATAGCTGCTGAGCGTGAAGCTCACCGAGGCTTTCACCGTATCGGTCCCGGCCTTACTGACTTCGATCACCTTGTCCCTGGCATTGTCGACAATGTAGGTGTCGTTGCCCTTGCCACCCCGCATTTCGTCGGCGCCGGCTTTGCCATCCAGCGTGTTGTCACCGGCGTTGCCGGTGATGATGTTGGCGAGCCCGTTGCCGATGCCGGCGATATTCCCGGTTCCGGTCAGGATCAGGTTCTCGACATAGCTGCTAAGCGTGAAGCTCACCGAGGCTTTCACCGTATCGGTCCCGGCCTTACTGACTTCGATCACCTTGTCCCTGGCATTGTCGACAATGTAGGTG
>JAEWHY010000436.1 GCA_023387555.1 Pseudomonadota bacterium | reverse complement strand
GTTGTAGACCAGCATCATGGTCCGCGCGCCTTCGCCGCCGGCGTCGAAGCCGATCGAAGGCCCTTGCCAGAACACCCGCAGGTCGCCGGCGTTTTTCGTATACAGCGTGCCTTCGCCATAGCGCAGGCCCGCCACGAAGGCGCCGCCGGCCTCTTCGCCGAGGATGTAGCCGTTCGGCTGGCCGAACTGGCTGAAGGCCTTTTCCACCACCTGCGCGAGCCCGCGCGAGACGGTGCCGAAGAAGCGGTGGCCGCTGTCGAGGATCTCGTTCGAGGAATACTGCGGCTGACGCTGCGGTGCCTGTTCCGCTCCGGGCGGGGGGACGGGCTGCGGCTGTTGCGCCAGTGCCGGCCCACCGTGCATCCAAGCCAAAACGGCCACGGTGGCCATAAGGCGAATCAGCGAAGGCATCATGTGCTCCATCAAGAAAGGTCGGTCGCGCGGGCTTAACCGGTTACTCACGCGGATGCGGTCCCTTATGGGCATCCGAATCGGAACACTTGTTGGACCGAATCATGACAACACTGCGCCGTCAACGGCCGTGGCCGTACTCTGCAATCCTCTGGCTCGTTCTGTCGGCCGTGCTCGTGGCCGGCCTGTGGCAGGCCGGCCACGCCGCGACCAGCGAGCGGATCGTTACGGACAGACATTCCGGACTTGCGATCTACGGCTACGATCCGGTGGCCTATTTCACGGATCGAGCGGCGCGGGTCGGCCGGAGCGACATCGAAGTGAAGCACGCTGGGGTAGCCTGGCGCTTCCACAACGTCGGCAACCGCGAGGCCTTCGTGCGGCATCCGGCGGTCTATATGCCGCAGTATGGCGGGCATGATCCGGTGGCCATCGCCCGCGATACCGTGCGTGCGGGCCATCCGGACGTCTGGGCGATCCACGCGAACCGGCTGTTCCTGTTCTACTCGGAGGACGCGCGCCGGACGTTCACCGCCGATCCGGACGGCATCCTGCAGCAGGCCGAAAGCCAATGGCCGGACTTGGCCCGGACGCTCGCGCCCTGATCACGCGAAGCGCGCGGCATCCGCCGGATCGCACCACGCAACGAACGAGGGGACCTTGAGGTCACGGTCGATCTGCCCGTAACGGACCGGCGTACCGTCCAGCGACAGCACCACGCCGCCCGCGGCGCTCAGCACGGCGTCGCCTGCGGCGATGTCCCATTCCGAGGTGCGTCCGAGCCTCGGATAGACGTCGGCGTTGCTCTCGGCGATGCGGCAGAACTTCACCGACGAGCCGCAATCCATGCGGTCGACCGCGCTGAATCGCTTGAGCCATTCTTCGGTCTTCGGATCGAGATGCGAGCGGCTGACCATGGCGCGCCAGGGGCCGTCGCGATGCGGATGCGTGCGCAGCATCGTGCGATCGCGCGCCTCGCTCGGCGCCGCGCCCGGCCGCAGGCTCAGCCGTTCCGAACCCGTGCCCATGGCACCGCGCCAGATCGCATCCAGCGCAGGCGCGCCGACGATCCCGGCAATGGGGCGGCCATTGCGCACGATTGCGATGTTGACGGTGAACTCGTCGCGGCCGTCGATGAATTCGCGCGTGCCATCGAGCGGATCCACCAGAATGAAAGTGTCCGGCACCTCCGGCAGCGATCCTTGCGACGCGGCCTCCTCGGACACCACGGTGACACCGGGCAGCGTGCGCGCCAGTCCCTCGAGGATGATTGCCTCCGCGGCTTCATCGGCCTCGGTGACCGGGCTGGAATCGGCCTTCGTGCGGACCGCGGCTCCCGCCATGCGCACGCGCATGATGGCCTCGCCCGCGCGCGAAGCAATGTCGGTCAGAGCATCGAGCAGCGACGGATCGGTCAGTTCCCTGGTCATGCGGAAGGCCTCGCTTCCTGCCTCGCGAAACGCAACTTGGCGCACCGGCATGCGCGGTGTATCAAGCGGCCGGCCGCATTAGGATCGAGTGATTCGCGTTCCGCCGCCGCTTTGATCGGAGCCAGATTCATGTCCGCCATTTCTGCTGCTCAGGCGACTGTTGATCACACCGCCGAGACGCCCGCAAAGATTGAGTCGTTGGACCTCGCCGCCCTGTTGTGCTCGCGAGTCTGCCACGATCTGATCAGCCCTGTCGGCGCGATAGTCAACGGCCTCGAGGTCATGGAAGACGACGATGATCCGGAAACCACGGCTTTCGCCATGGACCTGATCAAGAAGAGCGTGCGGCAGGCGTCGGCCAAGTTGCAATTCTGCCGTCTGGCCTTCGGGGCCGCCGGATCGGCCGGTGCACAGATCGATCTCGGCGACGCCGAAAACGTGGCGCGCGGATTTCTCGAAGACGACAAGACCAAACTCTCATGGAATCTCCCGCGGCTGCTGCTGCCGAAGAATCGCGTGAAGCTTCTGCTCAACATGCTGCTGATTGCCGGGCAGTCGATTCCGCGGGGCGGTCAGATCACGGTCGAGCCGCTGGGAGAAGGCGACGCCATGAGCTTCAAGATCTCGGCGACCGGCAGTTACGCGAAAGTCCCGCAGGCCGTGCCGGAATTGCTCGCCGGCGGCTCGCATGGCGGTTCTGTCGATGCCCATGCGGTGCAGCCGTATTATACCAGCCTGCTGGCCCGGGAGTGTGGCCTGACGGTCACCGCCGGCAGCGACGGGGCGGCGATCACGGTAATGGCCCGCTAGACTCAAAGCGTCTCGGCTAGCCGGGCGTCCCGAGCGCCGGGCTTTCGTTTCCACAGCGACGAGCGCTTGCTGGTTAACGCGACGTTAAGGCGCGACGCATCGCGTCCTGCCCTTACGCAATATTAAACGGTTACCAACACACTACCATGGTGAGCGGTGTAGCGTCGGGTCAGTCCCGCGCGGAAGGCCTGTTGCCATGGACGAGTTATTGCGGGATTTCCTGACCGAGACCCATGAGAGTCTCGATACCGTCGATTCCGAACTCGTCCGTTTCGAGCAGGAGCCGAACAACGTCGAAATTCTCGCGAACATCTTTCGGCTCGTTCACACCATCAAGGGCACCTGCGGTTTCCTGAACCTTCCGCGCCTCGCGGCGCTGACGCATGCGGCAGAAAACCTGATCGGTCGCTTCCGGGATGGCATGCCGGTGAGTCAGGACGCCGTATCGTTGATCCTTGCGACGCTTGACCGCATCAAGGATATTCTCGACCGCCTTGAAAAGCATCAGGGCGAGGTGGCCGGGAGCGACGAGGATCTCATCGCGCGGCTGGATGCCATGACTCAGCAAGCGGCGCCTGCCGTTGTCGAGCAAGAGTCGGGGACGCTGGTCTACCAGGTGCTGGAACGGTCGCTGAAGCCGGGCGAAGCGACGCTCGATGAACTGGAGGCTGCCTTTCGCGAAGCACCGGGGCCGGCGCCCATGGAGCCCGCAGTTGATGCCGGTAAGTCTGCCGAGCGGGCGGACACGAAAGTCGCGAGCCAGTCGATCCGTGTCAGTGTCGATACGCTCGAACACCTGATGACCATGGTGTCGGAGCTTGTCCTCACGCGCAACCAGCTCATGGAGCTGGCGCGGCGGCAGGCCGAGACCGCCTTCAAGGTGCCGCTGCAGCGGCTTTCCCATGTCACCGCCGAACTGCAGGAGGGCGTCATGAAGACGCGCATGCAGCCGATCGGCAATGCATGGCAGAAGCTGCCGCGGTTGGTGCGCGATCTGTCAACCGAACTGCGCAAGCAGGTCGAACTGGAAATGCAGGGCGCCGAGACCGAGCTCGACCGCCAGGTTCTCGACATGATCAAGGACCCGCTGACGCACATGGTGCGAAACTCAGCGGATCATGGGATCGAACTGCCGGCCGAGCGGCGCGCCGCTGGTAAACCCGAACGCGGCACCATCCGGCTGACAGCCCGTCACGAGGGCGGCCATATCCTGATCGAAGTGTCCGACGACGGGCGCGGGCTCAACAGCGCGAAGATCCGCGCAAAGGCGCTGAAAAGCGGGCTCGCGAGCGAAGCCGAACTCGAGAAGATGTCGGATGCGCAGCTGCAGCGCCTTATCTTCGCGCGCGGCATGTCCACGGCGGATGCGGTCACGAAGATCTCGGGCCGCGGCGTCGGCATGGACGTCGTGCACAGCAACATCGACCAGATCGGCGGTACGATCGACGTGAAATCGGTGCCGGGGCAGGGCACCGTATTCACCATCAAGATTCCGCTGACGCTGGCGATCGTCTCGGCGCTGATCGTCGAGGCCTGGGGCGAGCGCTTCGCCATGCCGCAAGTCGCGGTCATGGAGCTCGTGCGCGTGCGCGGACATGGCGAGCACCGTGTCGAGCGGATCAAGGACACGCCGGTGCTCCGCCTGCGCAACAAGCTGCTGCCGCTGATCTTCCTGCGGAAGTTCCTGAACCTCGGCGAGCCGGCGCAACAGGAAGCCGAGGACGGTTTCGTGGTGGTGACGCAGGTCGGCGCCGAGTGTTTCGGCATCGTCGTCGACCGCGTGTTCCACAC